>JAMDDG010000338.1 GCA_023488865.1 Bacteroidota bacterium
TTCGCTTCCGGAAATGGTTATCCTCAGAAAAGTATTGAAACTTCCATTAATATTTACCTTCATTGGCATTGTAGGTTTTGGAATAATGATCGTCGGATATTTGTTTAATTATATCTTCTAAAAAATGGAAACAACTGAAAATCCAATCTTACAAGACTTTCCCTCGCTCCCGCGCGATTGCATCGCGTGGTTTAATGAAGGTTATTCCCCCCAACGGTGCGGATTATGCCGGAGAGAAAGATAGGTTGGACAATGTCATTGTTGTTTGGTAGGGTGGAATACCACGCGATGCAATCGCGCGGGAGCAGGGATGCAGTAATGCTTGATGTGGAAAGCAAAAGGTTTGCCTTTCGAAAGTGATTTATCGGCTGGTACCGCTTTTATGATCGCTCATTGGCTGATTTTTAAACCCGGAAAAGTACTGAAGGAAATTATATATTTGCTGACGGAATCTTAGTGTACTTTAAATGAAGTTTAGTTCAAAACTTGAATCAGGCGAAGAACAGGCTTTTGAGTTATTATTTCGAAAGTATTACCTGCGCTTATGTGGTTTTGCCAATAAATTCATAGCTAATCAGCATGAATCGGAAGAAATTGTGCAGGAAGTTTTTCTGAACATCTGGAAAAAGAGGGACCAACTGAAATTGGATAACGAAATCCGTCCCTATTTATTCAAATCCGTCCAAAATCTTTGCTTCAACTTCATTGCACATCAAAAGGTAATTGATAGTTATTATTCTGTGATTGAATCAGTTTATCAAAATCAATCTGAAGATTTTAACTCCTATGAATCTGTATTGTACACTGAGTTGCAAATCAAAGTGGACGATGCAATAAAGTCATTACCAGAACAATGCAGAAAAATATTTCAATTAAGCAGGGACGAGAATTTAAAATATCATGAAATAGCCGAAATGCTTGGAATATCTGTAAAAACAGTTGAAACTCAAATGAGCCGTGCCCTCTCAAAATTGAAAAGCGAATTAAAAGATTACCTGGTTGTCATTATCATTAGCCTTTTCCTAAAATAGACGACGTATTCCACAACGTTTGAAATAGCTGCATACCCGCTTTTTTAAATATTCTTTTTAAAAACTTATTTCCGTTGTAAGGGTAAGAAGGTGCTTCCCTGTATAAACTTATTGAAAGAACGAAAAATGGAAGGATCAATAAACGATATCTTGATACATCGGTTTCTTAATAAAGAAACGTCGGTCTCCGAAAACAAAGAAATTCTTTGTTGGATTTCTGCTTCAGAAGAAAATAAGACTCAATTTCGTAAAATACATCAGGTATTTTATGCCACTAAACAAAAACAATTTTTATCAGGGATAGATGTTGATCAGGCCTGGAATCGATTTAACAGTCAAATTCCAAAAGTAATCCGCACATCGAAAGTTGTTTCAATGGAAGTTTTCAGAAGGATTGCGGTTGCTGCTTTAGTACTGCTGACAATCGGATTTGGAAGCTTATGGACAAAAGAGCATTTCTTTACCAGCAAGAAACCGGCTGTTGTTTGCTTCGAAGCGCCGAAAGGTGAAAAATCAAAAATTATTTTGGCTGATGGGACCCTGGTCTGGCTCAATTCACAGACGATTTTAAAATACGATGTTTCCGTTCCCCGAAAAGTGAATGTAGATGGCGAAGCCTATTTTGAAGTCAAAAAGGATTCGAAGCACCCGTTTGAAGTGAGTACAGCATCGGGGATGAAGGTGAAAGTGACCGGTACCCGCTTCAATCTGAGAAGTCTCTCGTCTGAAGCTTTTGTGGAAACAACTCTTGATGAAGGGGTGGTAATAATTGAAGATTCCAACTTTTCCGAGATAGCCGTATTGAACCCTGGACAACAGGCCAAGTACAATATTCAGACTAAACAGCTGAACGTTCAGAATGTATCAACAGAAATCTATTCCCTATGGAAAAACAATGAATTGCGGTTTAAGGATATTTCGTTTGCCGAATTGGTGCCCCGAATTGAACGGTGGTATGGCGTGTCAATTAAACTGGATTCGCTTGTCAACAGGGATGATCGGTTTACCATGACCATTAAAACGGAGAGTCTTCGTGAATTACTGGAAATGATGCAATTAACTTCAAAATTTGATTATGAAGTAAACGGTGAACAAATAAAAATACATGCAAAATGAAAGAAGGAAAGTGTCCTACCACTTTCCTTCAGGTAATCAGCATGTTATTATTTTAAATAACAACAATTTAACATTTCAAATTTATGAAAAAAAAACGATGGTTTTTTTATGGCAGGAAAATACCCTGCAGGAAACAAATTTTTAGAATTATGAAACTAACAGCCTTCTTTTTGTTTGTGATGCTTTTTCAGGTTTCAGGCGCTGTTTTTTCCCAGAAAAATGGGAAATTGAGTTTGAAAGCGGAGAACGAATCAATAAGCAACATTTTAAAATTGATTGAAGAGCAAACTGAATTCCGATTTCTTTATAACAGCAACAACATCAATGTAGATCGAAAAACAGATATTGATTGTCAATCCAAGAACGTTGAAGATGTCTTAAAACTACTTTTCGAGGGAACGAATGTCCAATTCCGCTCATTCAACAGCAACAATTATGTATTGTTTACCGAAAATGGAGCCTTCCCTACATTGTCACAGCAACAGAAATCCATTTCAGGTAAAGTTTCCGATTCTTCGGGCTCATCGTTGCCGGGTGTTTCGATCGTATTAAAGGGAACCACCAACGGCACCATTACCGATGCAAATGGTAACTATTCCATTTCCAATATTCCTGAAGGAGGTACCTTGCTATTCTCGTTCATCGGAATGAAAACGCAGGAAATAAAAGTAGGAAAACAAAACATTGTTAACGTGGTTTTGAGTGACGAAACCGTCGGAATTGACGAAGTGGTAGTCATTGGTTACGGAACTACACAAAAGAAGAACCTCATTGGGGCTATCGACCAGGTTGCCTCAACAGTTCTCGAAGACCGGCCTGTCGGTAATGTGACGCAGGCTCTTCAGGGCGCTGCCGCCAATCTAACAATTCAGCAAAAAAGTATGAATCCCAATGACAACAGCATGAATATCAATATTCGTGGGGTAAGTACAATGAATAACAACGATCCTCTGGTTGTTATCGACGGAATAATTACAGAGCCTGAAAGCCTGAATAAGTTAAATCCCGGCGACATTGATAACGTATCTGTTCTTAAAGATGCAGGTAGTGCCGCCATTTATGGTTCTCGTTCTTCCAATGGAGTCATCCTCGTTACCACCAAAAAAGGAACGAAAAACAAAAAACCGGTAGTTCGTTTCAATTCAATGGTAGGAATACAGAATTCTGATGTTTTGTACACTCCGGTAAAAGGATATGAAAATGCGATGTTAAAAAATCAGGCCCTGATTAATTCGGGTTCTTCCCCGATATATTCTCCCAAACAAATCCGTGATTTACAGAAAAACGGCGACGGCCAATGGTTCCTGAATGACATTTTGCAAAAAACCCTTCAGCAATACTATAATGCAAGTCTTTCCGGAGGGAACGAAACTTCAACTTATATGATCTCTTCCAGCTATTACAACCAGGGAAGCAATTTTGTCGGAAACTATGGAATTGAACGTTACAATTTCAGAACAAATTTGGTGAACGAATATGGAAGGCTGAAAATCAGCGCTCTGATGGCTTACAACCGTACCATGCAGAATGCCCCAAATTCGAGCGCCGGAACATTAATTGTTGACGGCGGCCGTATCCCTCCGTATTATTACTACAAGATGAAAGCCGATAACGGTCATTACCTGATTAACGATGTGTTGTCGGAATTTAACCCGCTTGGAGTTCTTGAAGCCGGAGGTTACCAGAAAAAAGATGAAGACAATTTTATTGGTAGTCTGAATGGTGAGTTTAAAATCATAAAAGGCCTGACCGCAAAAGGCATCATCGGCCTGGACTTAAGTGCCAATCACCGGTTCATCAGAAGTCTGGAAGTGCCGTTTTATGCCAGCGCAACCGCAACAACGCCTAATTCATTTGCAAATAGCAGAAGAAATACTGAAGATTACAATGAGAAAAGGTACATCCTGAACACTCAATTTTTGCTGGATTTTGACCGTACAATTGGCAAAGTTCATCACGTAATGGGATTGCTCGGGGCTTCTAACGAGTCCTACACCAGGCAAGCCAACGAAATAAAGATGAAATATACCGACAGGGATCTAGGTCTTCCCGAATCGGCAACAATCATCGATCCGACCAGCTACAATACACCTGCACAAACGCAGGAAAGAAGCATCAACTCGTTGTTCGGTCGTGCCGGATATACATACAAAGACAAATATTACGGGGAATTCAGCTTCCGTTACGATGGTTCATCGAAGTTTGCAAAAGATTACCGCTGGGGTTTCTTCCCATCTTTTTCTACTGGATGGAGATTGTCTGAAGAAGGCTTCATGGCTGCATACCGCGAAAAGGTCGGTGATTTAAAGATACGCAGTTCGTATGGGATATTGGGTAATCAGAACGTTGGCGATTATTCCTACTTTACCACCTATTCAGTTTATAGCAACTCCTATGGGTTTAATAATCAGGCAGTATCAGGAACCGGGTTTGCTTTTGGAAACAGCGAGCTTCAGTGGGAACAATCAGCCAACTTCAACCTTGGCGCGGATGCAACCTTCTTTAAAAACAAGTTCTTTGTGTCATTAGACTATTTCAACAAAATTACTTCACAAATCTTACTAACGCCTGTAGTTCCTTCGGTCTTTGGTGGCGCAGTTGCCAAAGAAAATGCCGGAGAGATGAAAAATCAGGGTTGGGAAGCTACTTTGGGCTATCGCGGAAAGACTGGGGCTTTCTCACATAACGTAAGCCTTAACATTGCCGATTCGAAGAATGAGGTAACCAATTTTGGAGGTAATGAGCAAATCAACTCAGGCGACCAGATGCTGAAAATTATTCGTGAAGGTGATGCTCTCGGATCATACTTCGGCTACAAAACCGACGGATATTTTCAGGGTTATGAAGAAATTGCCAACGGTGCTTTACCTGTGGGAGCTACGGTTCAGCCCGGTGACGTTAAATACAAGGATATTAATAAAGACGGCGTAATTGACGATAAAGACCGTACCATTTTGGGAAATGCTTTTCCCCGTTATACTTTCGGATTGAATTATGAACTCAAATGGAAAGGATTCGATCTTGGATTGATGATTCAGGGTGTAGGCAAACGCGACATGTTCCTGCGAGGAGAATTGGTTGAGCCTTTTCACTCAAACTATTCGTATGTAATGTACACCCATCAGCTTGACTATTGGACACCAACAAACACCGACGCAAGATGGCCACGCTTATCAGCTCCCGGATCGGCTTCCAATACCAATAACTTCCAGAAAAGCTCTGATTTATACATCTTCAATGCAGCTTACCTCCGTTTGAAAAATATACAGATTGGCTATACTTTGCCAACGCAACTTACCTCTAAAATCGGAATTCAGAAATGCCGTATGAGTTTGAATGCACAGAATCTGTTGACCCTTTCGAATGTTTCGTTTATCGATCCCGAATCAACTGAATTCGGAAGCAATATGGGTGGAACAGGCGGTTTGGGAGCAAATAGCGGACGTAATTATCCCACCTTGAAGTACTACGGATTTGGATTAGATGTAGAATTTTAAAAAAGAGCATCATTATGAAAAATAGATTTTTAAAATATAGTATGGCTGTGGCAACTCTTTTATTGGTTACCTCATGCAATAAGCTGGATCTTGCACCAACCAACAAATTTACTGAAGAAAACTACTGGACTTCTACTGAAAAAGCCAATATGGTTTTAAATATGGCTTACAGTCAAATGACAAACAGCGATTATTTTTTCAGCACAGAAGCTTTGTCGGATAATTTGTACGAAGGGCGTGGATCTTCCAGCGAAAAAGCAATTTCGTCCGGACAGGCTGATGCTTCGAACGGCCGTTTTGCTGGAGAATGGAGAGGTTGTTATGCCGGAATCAAAACCTGTCACACGTTTCTCGAAAATGTTGACCGCATTCCGGATATGGATGAAATGCTGAAAACCAGAATGAAAGCAGAAGCAAGGTTCATCAGGGCCTATCTGTATTTCCGTTTGACGACCTGGTACGGCGATATACCTTTGTTCGATCATGATATTACCTTGTCCGAATCAAAGACCATCGCCCGTGCTCCTCAGTCCGAAGTTCTTTCGTTTGTTCGCAGTGAACTGGATGCCATTCTGAAAGACCTTCCGACAAAAGAAAATTATGCTGATGTTGACAAAGGACGGATCACTTCAGGAGCCGTAGTGGCGCTGAAAGCACGAACCTATCTGTATAGCAACGACTGGGCAAACGTGATAGCCGAATGCGAAAAACTGATCAACACAACGGGTTACGGGAAATATTCCTTATTTTCTTCTTACGAAGGGCTTTTCCTTCCGGAGAACGAATACAACAGCGAGGTAATTCTGGATCTGGGTTATGTTCCTTCGCTAAGGACCTGGAGCAATTACTACGATTATGCGCCACTTTCGGTAGGCGCCAGGGTAAATGCACTTGCGCCTACTCAGGAACTGGTTGATGATTACATCATGCTCAACGGAAAATCAATTAAAGAGGCAAGCTCAGGATACAGCGAAACTACCCCTTACAAAAATCGCGATCCAAGACTTACCGCAACAGTTGTTTACCAAGAATTTCCCTGGAAAAAACCGGATGGTACTGTACAAACCATCTATATTAAACCAGGCACAGCGCCAAACGAAGCTGCAGCCGT
>JAMDDG010000088.1 GCA_023488865.1 Bacteroidota bacterium
GTCCTGCGGCCAACGATGAGATGCCCATCACATGCACATCGTTCTCGACGGCTTGTTTGGCTGCCTCTTCGGGGGTTTGGAACAAGGGTCCCATGTCGACGTCAAATCCGAGGTCGGCATAACCGGTAGCGACCACTTTAGCGCCGCGATCGTGGCCGTCCTGGCCCATCTTGGCTATCATGATCCGGGGCTGACGACCCTCTTTTTCTGCAAATTTTTGGACAAGCTCCTTCGCACTGGTGAAGTCGCTGTCATTTTTAGCTTCTGATGAATACACGCCTGATATGGTTCTGATGGTTGCTTTGTATCTTCCTGCAATTTTCTCACAGGCGAAGGAGATTTCGCCCAGGGTAGCACGCTTTTGAGCCGCATCAATGGCCAGCTCCAGCAGGTTTCCTTTTCCGGATTGGGCTGCTGCCGTGAGGGCATCGAGCGAAGCTTTAACTTCAGCTTCGTTGCGGTTGGCCCGCAACTGGTTCAACCGCTCAATCTGAGAGAGCCGAACAGCGCTGTTGTCGATTTCGAGGATATCGATCGGATCTTCCTTTTCCAACCGGTATTTGTTTACCCCGATAATGGCTTGTGATGCGGAGTCTATGCGGCCTTGTGTCCGGGCAGCCGCCTCTTCGATACGCATCTTGGGTACGCCTGTTTCGATGGCTTTCGACATTCCCCCCAACTCTTCGACCTCTTCGATTAAGGCCCAGGCCTTTTTCAGCAGGTCGTTGGTCAGCGACTCCACATAATACGACCCCGCCCATGGATCAAGCGACCGGCAGATTTCTGTCTCCTGCTGCAGGTAGATCTGTGTATTTCGGGCGATCCTTGCGGAGAAATCGGTCGGCAGGGCAATTGCTTCGTCCAATGCATTGGTATGCAAAGATTGGGTGTGGCCCAGCGCGGCGGCAAGCGCTTCAATACAAGTACGGCCTACGTTATTAAAAGGATCCTGTTCGGTTAGCGACCAGCCGGATGTTTGAGAGTGGGTACGTAGCGCCATTGATTTAGGGTTCTTCGGATTGAATTGTTTCACCATCTTGGCCCATATCAACCGGGCGGCACGCATCTTGGCTATCTCCATAAAATGGTTCATCCCGACTGCCCAGAAGAAAGAGAGCCGTGGTGCAAAGGCATCAATATCGAGCCCTGCTTTGATACCGGTACGGATGTAATCCAACCCGTCGGCCAGGGTGTAGGCCATCTCGATATCAGCGGTAGCGCCGGCTTCCTGCATGTGGTAACCGGAGATGGAGATGGAGTTGAATTTGGGCATTTTTTGTGAAGTAAACTCGAAAATATCGGCAATGATCTTCATCGAAAATTCAGGAGGATAGATGTAGGTATTCCTTACCATGAATTCTTTGAGAATATCATTCTGAATGGTTCCGGAAAGCTCTTCCAGCCTGGCCCCCTGCTCTAAAGCTGTAACGATATAAAAGGCCATGATGGGCAGGACTGCTCCGTTCATGGTCATGGATACCGACATTTTGTTGAGCGGAATCTGGTCAAACAGGATCTTCATATCCAGGATGGAATCGATGGCAACGCCTGCTTTCCCTACATCTCCGGTTACCCGGGGATGGTCGGAATCGTAACCGCGGTGTGTCGCGAGGTCAAACGCAACTGACAATCCTTTCTGACCGGCTGCCAGGTTCCTTCGGTAAAAAGCGTTGGACTCTTCAGCGGTTGAGAAACCAGCATATTGGCGGATCGTCCAGGGGTGCATCACGTACATTGTCGAGTAGGGTCCACGCAAGAAAGGGGCTTTTCCGGCCGCATAATTGAGATGCTCCATCCCTTCGAGGTCTGCTTTGGTGTATGCCCCTTTTACGGGAATCAGTTCCGGAGTCATCCAAGTGGTCGCAGCTTCCGATTGCTTGCCCGTCGCCTGACTATCGTCTGAATCTATGCCTTTGATCTCTATCTCTTTAAAATTTGGAGCCATAACTAATATTTTGATTTTGGATTTTGGATTTTCGATTGCGCAGATGCATCATTCCCACATTTCCACATTTTCAAATTTTCAAATTTTCAAATTATATTATTCCAAGCATTTTGTTGTATTCCGTCAAGGCTTCCAACAAATTGGTTTTGACATTGATAAAATGACGTATCCCGATTTCTTTGAGCTCATCCATACAGGCGGGGGCGCCGGCAACAACCAGGATAGCCCTTCCTTTTAGCTGTTGGTATATTTCGGGTGCAAGGGCGCCATATTCTTCATCTGAACTGCAAAGAACGATCAGATCGGCTTTTGCTCCCAAAACAGACGCCAGTCCTTCTTCGATGGTGTCAAATCCGTTGTGGTCCACTACTTCGTAACCTGCCGCAGCGAAGAAGTTACATGAAAACTGGGCGCGTGCTTTCCGCATGGCTAAGTTCCCGATAGGCAGCATGTAAGCTTTCGGACGGCCATTTTTGGCGGCAAACTGATCAGTGGCATACCGGAGTGCTTCGAGTTGCCGTGCGCCCCTGAAAAGCTTCAGGGTTTCTACTTCTGCTCCTTCTTCCGAATGATCTTCCATTTCAAAAAGAGAAGGTTCCAGTCCGGGTTCCAACTGCTCATTAAAATTAGGAAACTGATTGACCCCCAGGATATTTTCCCGGCGTAAAGTGACCGACTTTCGACGTTTTTCGGCCATCTCCTTCACCTGCGATTGAACAAATCCCTCCCGGAAAGCAGCCAAAAAACCTCCTTTTTCCTGAACCTCCAGAAAGAGTTTCCAGGCCTGTTCAGCTATCGAAGCGGTCAGGGTCTCAATATAGTAAGATCCTGCCGCGGGATCGGCAATTTTATCTAAGTGCACCTCCTCTTTCAGCAGCGCCTGCTGGTTGCGGGCAATGCGTTCCGCGAAAGCAGTAGGTTGCTCATATGTGACATCAAACGGCAAGACGGTCAATGAATCTGCCCCACCGAGTATGGCCGACATGGCCTCGGTTTGCGTCCTGAGCAGATTGACATAGGGATCGTAAATGGTCTTGTTCCAGGTGGAAGTTTCACAATGGGCGTACATTTTTGCCGCACACGGACAAAACCCTCCTTTGCTGGTAGATTCTTCACACTGACAGACAGGATTATAGGCTTTAACTATATTGGCCCAGAGCAAACGGCCTGCCCGCAGTTTGGCCAACTCCATAAAATAATTGCCACCTACTCCGAAATTGAACCGGATCTTTTTGGCCGCAAGCGCTGCGTCAACACCCGAATCAGTTAGCCGGGTCATGTATTCAGCGCCGATGGAGAGGGAGAAACCCAGTTCCTGAACGATGGATGCGCCGGCATTGTTGAAGCTGGTTCCATTTACAGAAACCAGATGCAGGTGGGGATATTTTTCACCCAGTTGTACCATGGTTTTTACTTTCTCAAAAGCCTCTTTTTCGTTGTGGCAAAATTTTCCCCGCAAGACAAATCTTCCGATAGGATCATGGTTAACAGACAGGTGCAGTAAGGCAGGATCCGCTTTTAAATCATCGAGCAGGATCAGTAACGCCTCTAAAAAACCTTTGTACTTGCATGAAAGTATAAAATTGATTTCCACTGCTTCCAACTGAATGCCTTTCAACAACAATTTCAGCTCTGCAGCTGAAGTCTTCCGACAATCTTTGAACACAAAACCCAGTGAAGTAACCCCTTTGTTCAGTATTTCCAATGCTTTGAGGTTGGCTGATTTGGGGTCGGTTACCACGATATCCTGTCTGACCAACCAGTTGTTTCCCGACTTGTTTTTCCCGCGTACGTAAGGGAACTGACCCGGCAGACTTTCGGGGAAATCCAGTCCCTCAATGTTTTCGGCCCGATAGTAGGGGCGTACGTTAAAACCTTCGTTGGTTTTCCAGATAAGGCTCTTTTCGTACTCCTTTCCTTTCAGGTCGAGATGGATTTGTTCTTCCCAGGTGGCAGTGGATACCGGAGGAAATTCTGCAAGTAATTTTATATCTTTCTCATTCATAGTACACTAACTAATTACAAAAACAGAGTGCAAAGTTAAACCTTTCAAAATTAATAAACAGATAAAGACTCTCCTTTTTCGTGAGAATATATTTTAATTTAAGATTGGCCTGATGGCCGTTCCCATTTCTTCGCCCGGCAGTACAAGTTTTATCGAAATTCTCCTTTAAAGAATTCTGTGTGTATTCACATCAAACTCACTTCCATTTACTAACTTCGCTGTATGAAGGCAAAAAATAAACCCATATTCGCTAAACGCATTTTTTGGGATGTGAACTTCGAGCAGATCGATTATGACGCCAAAGCCAACTTTGTGATTGAGCGGGTTTTTGAGCGGGGCGACGTGGAGGACATCCGCCAGTGCCGAAGGTATTACGGCGATGAAAAAGTGACCGAAGCCCTGCTGAAAGCCAAATATTTGCCATTACAAACAATTCATTTTGTCAGCGCGATATTTGATAAACCTCTTGATGAATTCAGATGTTACATACTGAGACAGTTGAACCCGGGACTTTTTCCCTACTAAAAGAGTTGATGGCGTTGCCCTCGCTTCAGCCTTTTTCATTGGTGGGGGGAACTGCCTTGTCGCTTCGTTATGGACATCGTAGTTCAGATGATCTGGACTTGTTTTTTCATGAAAAATTTGACCAGCCTCAATTAGTAGATACCCTGGAAAATGCTTTCAACCAAAGGTTTGTCTACAAACAACAGCATACCCATTTTGGGGTTTTTTGTTTCATTGATGACGTTAAAGTAGATCTCGTTCACTTTCCCCACTTACCAATTTCAGCGATTGAAGTAGAGGAGGGCATCAGATTTTATAGTAGTGCCGATATCGCCGCCATGAAAATACAGGCTATCCTGGGAAGGGGAAAGAAAAAGGACTTTTGGGATTTGTATGAATTGCTTCAGCATTACCCTTTGCAACAAATAATGGACTGGCACAAACAGAAATATCCCAGCCAAATGTTGGCCGTAAGTATTCCACATGCCATCACTTATTTTGTTGATGCCGATGAAAGTGAAACGCCGGTAAGTTTTAAAAAGCAAACCTGGGAAAGTGTTAAAAAGGGCATTGGGCGGGCAGTAAGTGATTATTTGCGGTAAAAAGGGAGCTCAGGCTGGATCAATCAGATATTCTTGTGCAGCAATAAATTTGGTTATGTCCATAATATTCTGTATCTTATATAAATGGAATATTCTTCCGGTTTTTCTTAATGGCGATTAAATTGGGTGTCGCAAATTGCGATACCCAATTTATTAACCTCCACAATTACAGGCCAATGATATGACAAAGTCTGAGAATCAAATCATGCTACCCGAAGCAGCGATCAATTATGGGGCAATTTAAAAACCATGCTATGAGAGAATATTTTAGTTTGACATTTGGATGTTGTTCCATTATTAGTTAACTTTACTCCTGTAAATAAATCGATGGAACAAGTCAGACAGATTATTTATTTCAAACATTACTTTTTGGACTTCTTTAACGAGCAAACAGAAAAAGTAAAAGAAAGAAGATGAAAACAGAAAATAAGCCTAACAAAAACATCACAACCTTTGATGAACATCTCGACAGCCGCTATGGTAAAATCGGGACAATAAAGAGAACAGAGTTTGAGATAAAGGCAAAGGCATTTGCAATTGGCGAAGTAATTAAGGAGGAAAGACGCCTTTGCTCAATGACACAAGAACAATTAGCTGAAAAAACCGGGACAAAAAAAAGTTTCATTTCAAGAATCGAAAATGGACATAGTGATATTCAACTTTCAACGCTTTACAAACTTCTGGAACTTGGACTTGGACGAAAAATCACATTAACTATTCAATAATGGCTTTCGATCGCCGGAAGAACCAGTTGAAAACCAACACCGCCTTGCAAATGAAAGATGCCGGTATAGAATTTAAAACGGTTTGATAATGAGCAAGGAAATTGAAAAGCAGCTTTTTAACGACCTTGTTCATATTACTATTGTTACATCACTGATGACAAAATTGATCTTAAGCCTTTTTTGCCCGGAGGGCATCAATATCCATAGAAAAAACAACCTCAAAAAACCAGGTTTGTCTGTCAGAACATAAACACCTCCAATTTATTCCCTACCGGGAAATTGGTCTTCGTGATTTACCGTTTCTATGGATATTGATCTCCTCCGGAGAAAATTCAATTGACGGTAACCGGAAGTGCCTTTGGTAATATTGGAAAGACGTTGTACCCAATGCTATGTGGCCATATTGCAAGTTTCGCGGGATTGATTAAATTTGAGTAAAATTTTAGATTATGTATCTGGATAAATACAAAAATGAGATAAATGGTTTGTGCCTTCAGAATAAGGTCAAATCATTGTATGTTTTTGGTTCTGTATTGACAGATAGATTTAATGAGAAAAGCGATATTGATTTGGTTGTAGATATTGATTCCAACGACCCTTTCGATTATGCGGATAGCTATTTTAATCTAAAATTTGCACTGCAAGACCTTTTTCGACGTCCGATAGATTTACTGGAAAACAAAGCGATAAAGAATCCATACATTAGACAAAACATAGATCATTCAAAATCATTGGTCTATGCAAAATGATAAGCAATTCGGTTGATCGTGAATCGCTACCTGCCTATTCTTGAGAAAGAAGTTAAAGACCTACTAAAATATCAATCCCCCGATATCGATTGACGGAAACCGGAAGTGCTCTTCACGTGACCCCAATATCCATTGACGGTTCCCGGAAACGCTCTGAACATGACAGGATGTGCGATTTCAGTAACCGGGAGCG
>JAMDDG010000395.1:0-3125 GCA_023488865.1 Bacteroidota bacterium
TCAAATTGTGCTGAAAGAACCTGAACTTCAGAACGAATTGATCAGCGTTATTGAATCTATCCTTGAAAGTGAAAACTCTCCCGCAATTAATTCAAAAGGAAGACATATACTGCGGGCGCTAAATCCGATGGTGCAACAACGTTCCAAACAACAGAACTGACACAATCCCCCAAACAAAAATGGAGAGTAACATCCAGGGGATAAAACTTCGTCTGTGGTGAAAATATTTTGTTCCCAGCAAGGCCCCAATCGGGATCGATAGCAGGATAGGAGTCAAAAGTACAATCCCAAGCATTCCGTACTTGTGGCGTATGCCCACAATCATTTTGTTCATTCTTGTGAACTTATTTGCGGTTAGCCTGCGGTACCTCCGGCCATCCAGCCATTGTTCAAACCGCACTTTGAAAATCCGAGGCGTGATATAATAGATAAGAGGCCAAATTCGTTTGATCTCAATCAGCAGAAAGGAAAAGAAGTAATAAAAGAATAAAAAACCCAAAAGGCCTCCAAGTTGGATCATGACAAAAGTTTCAACCAAATTGAGCCGAAACAGAAAAGCATAAGGTGTCGCCCAAAAAAATTTGATACTGGCGATCACGATTACATTTAAGTATTTAAGTAAGTATCCCATCTTTGTACACCTGCCTCAAAATTAGGCATAATAAGACAGATAATTTTAACAATCAAGGTATTTTGACATATCTTTGCAAAAATTAAACTATACGAAAATTGTCTGGAAAACATAAATCTTTGGGGCAGACAGGTCTGATTCTGAGGGATATCTTTTCATCCAAAAATTTGTTTTTAATCATATGTTTGTTATTTCACGCTTCATTTATCTTTGGACAGTCGATCAAAGAGTTCAAAGACATTTGGGTTGAAGAGAGCCGGGAATATCTTCTAAATAATCAAAAACCTTTACCCTACCTGCAATCAGGGTTTCATCATTTTTCCCGCCTGCAGGACAATGATTTTACTGATTCCCTGGAGCTTAACTGGGAAAAATTTTCAGTTGTACCCGGTACTCCGGTACCCAAGTCTCTAAAATTTAATTCCACTCCTCAATTTAATTTTGAAGAGACATCCTACCATAACCCTAAGTTTTTGCCCTGCTTCACTACGGAAACAAGCGAGGAAAACAATGAAGGGGAATCTGCCAATTTACCAAGGATTAGAAAGCCGGAATATTCAAGTTTAAGTCTGCTTAAACTGAACTTTAAATTCTATGGCAACAGTATCGCCATTACCTACGACAAACTTTTATCCCTTCCTGTAAATCAGCCAATAAACAACGAAATCGTTGCCGATTACTGGAAGAAATTTAGGGTATCCAACAGCCATCACCTTGTCAATCAGTTAATGATCTACCGTGACAGATTGGGATTGAACGATTGGGGCTATCTATTATTGGTAAAAACCTGTTCGGATGCGCTTTATCCAAATGACGAGGAGGGTGCGACCCTATTAAGCTGGGCATTAATGATAAGGTCAGGATACGATGTTAAAATAGGGTTTAACCAATTGGGTGCTTCAATTTTGTACCCAACAGCTTCAAAAATAAATGGAGTCCCATTCGTAAAGATCAATGGAATTGAATATTACATCGATAAATCTATCTCTCCATTCCCTATTTCCTCTTATATTCCCAATCATGCCGGCGCAACTGGTGTTATTCATTTTAAATTTAATCAGTCACTCAATTTTCAGGGAGAGGTCCATGTAAAAAAAATTCAATTTTTCTGGAATAAAAAAGTGTACGAATTCAACCTGAAATACAATCCTGAAATAATACGGTTTTTGGAGGAATATCCGCAAACAGATCCCGAACTCTATTTCAATGCCCCTTTTACTTATCTGTCGGAGAAGAGTTTGTTGAGACAATTTAAACCTATTCTCGACGGTATGAAGAAAGAAGAGGGCGCTGCATTTCTCCAAAGTTTTGTTCAAAAGTCTTTTGCGTATCGTCCCTACAACGATAGGTATGGTTATGACCGGTTTATGTTTCCGGAAGAACTTCTTTTTAAAGATGAAAGCAATGACAAAGGAAAGGCCTTGCTCTACTCCTGGTTGATAACCAACTTATTGAACCAAAAAGCTGCATTGGTTGAGTTTCCGGGGTTTTATTCCGTTGCCATTTCGTTGGACCAACCGATGGAAGGAGACAATTTTCTTGTCAATGGAAAAAGTTATACCATTGCCGATCCTACCTTTGAAAATGCCCCGATAGGTCTGTTGATGAACGAATTTTATCCGATTAAGCCCCTAATCAGTGCACTGAAAAATGGTAAAGAGGAGGCAAATCTCCAGGACAAGATATGGAAACTTGCCCGGACCTTTGGGGCTGACCGCAGTGGTTCGGGCAAAGATTACCTGAAAGATGAGAGAGGAAACTCTTATATCACAGGTTTCTTCAAAGAAAAAAGCACAACTGGCCCCCTTCTGGTCCCGGTTCCTTTTATCGCAAAGTTCGATGAAAATAGCGTTTTGGCCTGGATGGTGAAATTTCGTTCGGGTGGCAAGGCATTCGGCTTGGAATTAAAACAGTTGGATAAAGATGAGTTCTATCTTGCCGGTTCTTTCCGTGGAGAACTGGAAATTAACGGGACCAGGATCCAATCCCCCCCTTCCAATCCTGACCTGTTTTTTGCCCAATTCAACAGTCAGGGTGAAATTGAATGGTTGACGAAAAGCGGATTGGACGAATTGGAAGAAGATACCAAATTATTTTACTTAATCCGTTTTACCAGATCCGGTGAGATACAGTCTGTTCAATTGGCCAACGAAGACGAAAGGACAGGAATAACCGGATTTCAGCGCAACGCCAACGAAGGACTTTGTTATATTGCTTCACGATACCAAACCACCGGATTGGATAAAGAAAACGAAGAGATAACCTTGAAATCCCCCCTTCTTTTTCGGCAAAGCGTGAATCGGATGAAACAATCGGGTATCGAACCAACAGTTGCCTTCCTTGCTTCCCTGTTTAATTCTGTGATTGGCACAGGAAGTCAGCTAACCGGATCCGACCTGGCTTCTTTAAGGTCAGGGAAACAACAAGCAGGAAGCAGTTCTTTCCCTGGCTTAACTGAAATAATCCAAAGGATAAAGTTGATAAAAAATGACGG
>JAMDDG010000395.1:3612-6632 GCA_023488865.1 Bacteroidota bacterium
CTGTAATTCTTTTTCAGAAGGCCTATTCCCAAAGTTTACCTACAGGGCAGGAGATTCAGTACAACCCGATAACCACTGCGGTACCCTTTCTGACCATCACGCCAGATTCGAGACATGGCGCTATGGGGGATGTGGGTGTAGCTACCTCGCCTGATGCAAATGCCCAATATTGGAACCCTTCGAAATATGCTTTTACCAAGGATAATTTTGGATTTGCCCTTTCTTACACTCCCTGGTTAAGACAATTAGTCAATGATATCAATTTGGCCTACTTAGCAGGATACTATAAATTGGATCCTTATCAAACATTTGGAGCATCCCTTCGCTATTTTTCGATGGGTAATGTTATACTGACCGACCAAAACGGGACTAATCTTGCAAATGTTAGCCCCAATGAATTTGCTTTTGACATCAGTTATTCCAGAAAATTGTCCGACAATCTCTCGGGTGGCATTGCCCTGAGATACATTCGATCAGATCTTTCGGGAGGTATTGGTGCGGAAACCTATTCTCCCGGACATGCATTTTCGAGTGATGTCTCTTTCTATTACAACAAAAATTTTGGGGAGAGCAGCAACGATCAATCTGTTTCAGCGGGGATTAACCTTTCGAATATCGGATCCAAAATATCATACGATGATGGTCAGAATAAGGAATTTCTACCTGCCAATCTGAGATTAGGCGCCACCTATTCAAAAGAGTTTGACAGTAACAACTCCATTGCGTTATCCTTCGATCTTAACAAATTGATGGTCCCCACTCCCAAACAGAGTACCGGAACCGCGAACGGCTCAGGCGGGATCGTCCTGCCGGATAACTATTCCAACATGTCTGCCGTCAGTTCAATTTTCAGCTCGTTCACTGATGCTCCCGGTGGAATGAAAGAAGAATTCCGGGAGATCAATTATTCTATGGGAGTTGAATATTGGTACAATCATCAATTTGCCATCAGGGGAGGCTATTTTCACGAAAGTGAATCCAAAGGAAACCGGAAATTCTTCTCTACCGGTTTGGGCATAAAGATGAATATCTGTTCCATTGATTTCTCTTACCTTATTCCAATCCACCAAAACAATCCGCTGGCCAATACGATCCGGTTTACCCTTCTTTTTGATATAAAATCTTTCACCAAGACCAAAAAAGAAGAATAACTACAATTTCATTTCCTGAATAGCTTTAATCACATTGGGCCACGACCGTCTTTGGTTTCCCATCTGGATGACCTTGTTGTACTTTTCGGCAGCTTCAACCAACATTTCACCCTCGGCTGGGTTATGGCTGCAGGGCTTTTCAACATACACATGTTTTCCGGCCTGCATGGCCAGCAAAGAGGCAGGGGCATGCCAGTGATCGGGCGCGGCAATAACCATGGCATCGATATCTTTGCTCTCGAGCGATTTGCGGAAATCGCCAAAACCCTTCGGTACTTTGGATTGCCTCTCTTTAATCGCTTCCGTACAAGCGGCAATGGCACGCGAATCTACATCGCAAATATGGGCAATTTCACAATTTTTCTGGTTGGCAAAATTTCTCGCCAGGGCCTTTCCACGCGAGTTCACCCCCATCATGGAGACGATAATTTTACTGTTTGCCCCAATAATCCGGGCATAACTTTTGGCGCTGAACCCGGGCAATATTCCCCCGATGGTCAATGCAGAAGTGCCTAAAACAGTTTTTTTGACGAAATCCCTTCTTGAATTTTCCATTAAATGAAGTTTTTAGATCGTATTGTCAATTGTCAATAATTTTCTCAAACATTAAAAGTGAAAGCCATATCCGGTTTATCTGTTATTCTGTTTTGATGTCAGAGGCCGTTGCCATTGCCTTCGCCATTACTGTTTCCAGATCGGCAGATGCCCCATTTTTTGCCTTACTGAGATCAGCAGCCTCCATAAAAGCAAGGATTTCGAGGGTTTCTTCCTCCTTTACCGGGGCAATCCCGGTTACGAAAAATTTGATTATCTGTACTAAAAGTGGATTATATCCGGTAAAGCTGCCCAACATTTTGATGCCCTTTTCGCCAAAAACAGTGCCGCCATAATCGGCTTTCCCTTTCCGGATCCCACGAAATGTACCGATACGGCCATCCTGCCAGGTCCCGACTACCAGATCCGTATCTTCGTTTGAAACCCTGACAACATGCTTACATCCGGTACCCATGGCCGTAAACAAGGTCTCAACCCCGTGGATGCCATACCAAAACAGGTCGGGATGGGTCGCCTCCAATTTAGCCGGACTATAAGTTTCAGCGCCCAAAACCCTTCCAATTTTCCCGGCAATGATTTCATCCATCCCGGTAATGTACCTTAGGGAAGAACTGGAGAAAACCGGGACCTTATAATTTTTAGCCGCCTTAAAAATGGCTATCGCATCGGCCAGTGAGGCAGTCATCGGTTTATCTATAAACATCCGTTTACCTGCTCTCAATACCGGCAGGGCCTGTTCAAGATGCAGTCTGCCATCGTTGGTTTCCAGCATCACCACATCCACTTTGGCAAGCAATTCATCGATTGAATTGACAATTTCAACGCTTGATTTCTGAACCTCAGCCGTGTATCCCGGGATTCTCTCCACACTGCTGGCAATGTCGCGGCTCCCGTTTGGATAGGCAGCAACAACTTTATAACCACTAAATTCATCCCCGGCTTCCGGACGGTTGAGCGCCTTGGTAAAAGCGACACTGTGTGAAGTATCCAACCCAATAATTCCAATTTTATTGCCACCTTGATTTTGCTCCGGGCTTTTTAAATATGCAGTTGCACCCGTCACACTAAGCCCGATTCCTGAGATAGCGGTAGTCAGAATAAATTCTCTTCGATTTGGTTTTGTCATTTGTATATAATTTGGTTCTTTATTTGCCCTATGGAACTTCCCAATAACATTCTCATGGATGCGAAAGATTTTCTCATGGCCGTCTCATTTTTTGGGGAAATTTAAAAACCAAATATCGCTAAAATAATGTTATCTGGGATTTCTGGAAGATATTTGAACTTAACGACAAAATGATGGGCTCGACCGAG
>JAMDDG010000029.1 GCA_023488865.1 Bacteroidota bacterium
GTACCTCCAGCAACTTTTCCTGCCTGAAAAGATGGATCATATCTCTGTCAAAGTCTAGTAACCAGTGGAATTTCAGTTCGGTATCTTCGGCAATGCTCCAAATTCTGCGCGCATGCTGGTAAGACCAATCATTTCCTTCGCGTGGAAAATCAATCCATTCTGGGTGCCCAAATTCGTTTCCCATGAAATTAAGGTAAGCGCCACCGGCACAACCAATCGTAATTAACCGGATCATTTTGTGCAGCGCGATCCCTCTGTCTACAATCAGATTGGGCTGATCTTTGCGCATACTAAAATACATCTCCTTGTCAATCAGCCTGAATATCACTGTCTTATCCCCCACCATTGCCTGGTCGTGGCTTTCAACATAACTCACTACTTTCTCTTCGGGGCGGTGTGTGGTCAGTTCATAAAAAAGATAGCCCACATTCCAATCCTGGTCCTGCTGTTCTTTGATCAGCTTAATCCAGAGATCAGGAACCCCCATCGACATCCGGTAGTCGAAACCCAGTCCTCCGCTGCCAACAGGGGCAGCCAGACCGGGTAAGCCGCTCATCTCCTCTGCAATCGAGAGCACATGCGGGTTGACCTCATGGGCCAGTTTGTTGGCAAGCATTAAATAAACGACTGCTTCATCATCGAGGTTGGGAGTGAAGTAATCTGCATAGCAGGTAAAGGCTTTGCCAAGGCCATGATCAAAATAGAGCATACTGGTAACCCCGTCGAAACGAAAACCATCAAATCGAAACTCCGTTAGCCAGTATTTGATATTAGACAAAAGGAAGTGCAATACTTCATTTTTCCCATAATTAAAGCAATACGAATCCCAGGCAGGATGTTCTCCCCTGGCCCCCTCATGGAAGAATTGGGTGCGCGTTCCGTCGTACAATCCAAGTCCTTCATTTACATTTTTCACGGCATGCGAATGCACCAGGTCCATCACAACTGAGATGCCCATGCCATGTGCTTCGTCAATCAGGTGTTTCAGTTCCTCCGGCGTTCCGAACCTGGAGGAAGGGGCAAAAAAACTGGAGACATGGTATCCAAAACTTCCGTAGTAAGGATGCTCCGGGATCGCCATCAATTGAATTGTATTGTATCCGGCAGCTTTGATACGGGGCAGCATCTCGTACCGAAATTCATTGTAAGTATGGATCCTGGGCTCCTCACCGGCCATACCTACGTGCGATTCGTAGATCAAAGGAGCTTCTCGAAGCGGTTTAAAGTTATGCCTGAAATGAAAGGCCTCTTTTGGTTCCCAAACCTGGGCATTGAAAATGTGGGTTTCCGCATCCTGTACGACCCTCTTTGCCCAAGCAGGTATTCTTTTACCAGAACCCCCATGCCAATGCAGCGACAATGCATAAAGATCCCCGTTATGAATGGATGAAAGTGGCAAAACCAGTTCCCAGGAACCGCCTCCGTTTCTTTTCAGTTCATAATCAGCATGATCCTGCCATCCATTGAAATTGCCGATGAGAAAAATTTGTGTAGCATTGGGGGCCCAATCACGAAAGACCCAACTATTTTCAGTTTTAAAAAGCCCGAAATAATCATGCCCGGAAGCAAATTCCGGCAAGGAAATATCCCCAAGCAATTCTTTTTCCTTCGACCGGAATTTTTCAGCCCAGCGAGAGAAATCGGAGGCATAAGGCTGTAGATAAGGATCTGCTTTAACCAACTGAGGCACTTCCATGAATTGAAACCTTTTGTTTGGTTAAAGTTACTAAGAATTAACTGATTTTAGCCTTTCGCGTAATATTTTTCGATCCCGTCGGCAACAATTTTTTCCAGTTCTTCCGGTGTATCGATGCCTACCGTGGCATGGTCGGTCAGCACTGTTTTGATTTTGTACCCATTCTCTAACCAACGAAGTTGCTCCAACGATTCGGCCTTCTCCAGAATCCCTTCCGGTAGTTTACTGAGCTTCTCCAATACGTCGTTCCGGTAGGCATAAATCCCCACATGGCAATAATAATTGCAAGTCTCTATCCACTTTTCTTGTTCTAATTTTGCAACCATTGGAATGGGTAACCTACTAAAATATATCGCATTACCATGAATGTCGAGGGCTACTTTTGCCTCTCCGGGATTGAAGAGGACTTTGGTTTCCCGGATCTGTTGGATCAAAGTGGCAATTTCGGTACCGGGTTCGTCAATGAAGGGTTTTTGCAGGATCGCAATCTGTTCCGGCTTGATAAACGGTTCGTCACCCTGCACATTGATGACCACATCAAAATTTCGGCCCGTCACTTTGCCCACCTTCTTAATTGCTTCCGCACAACGGTCTGTGCCACTCCTGTGATCTGCCGAGGTCATTACCACTTTGCCACCAAAGCCGTGTACTGCCGTTGCGATCCGTTCATCATCCGTGGCAACCCAAGTTTCATCCACTGCCTGGACGACTTGTTCATAGACTCTTTGAATCATCAATTTTCCGGCTATGTCGGCCAGCGGTTTCCCGGGAAACCGGGATGACCCATACCGGGAAGGAATTATCGCAATGAATTTGGGCGTCATGGTAATCTTTGTTTTGTGTACAAAAATAGCCATTGTTTAATAAATTGAACATAGTGAGATGAAGGAAAAGGAAAGGCGGGGGCGACTTGGCGAGGGGGTGAGGGGGAGAATGGTTCGGGAAACGGTGAAACGGAGAATAGAAAGTGGCAACTGGAAGGGGAGACTTGGGGAACAGGAGATGGGGCGAGTGCAAATCCCGAGGTTCTACCGCGTAGCGGTTACGGTATTGTAGCCCGAGGTGGAGCGAAGCGGAACCCCGGGAAATGAATTTACAAAGACAACCGTCCGCGGTAGCAGGTAGAAAAATGAAATATGATTTTTTCGGACGGAAGGGACAAATAATGGAAAATGAGCATTGCGCTTTGCACCATGTGGACTTTCAAACTGCATCTACTGTCGAATATTCACAGATTAATACTAAATTTGTAGTTCCAAACAGGAAGGTTGATTGCATGGATATACAGGAGATTAAACAACGTTTCACTATCATCGGGAATGCTCCCGGTCTGAACCGGGCCATCGAAGTTGCCCTTCAGGTGGCCCCGACCGATCTATCTGTGCTGGTCAGCGGGGAGAGTGGTGTTGGGAAAGAGACATTCCCCCAGATTATCCACCACTATTCCCACCGGAAACATGGAAAGTACATCGCCATCAACTGCGGCGCCATCCCGGAAGGAACCATTGATTCTGAGCTTTTCGGCCATGAAAAAGGCTCTTTTACCGGCGCTTTGAACGACCGGAAAGGATATTTTGAAGTGACTGATGGCGGGACCCTCTTCCTGGATGAGATTGGTGAACTTCCCATCTCAACCCAGGTCAGGCTGTTACGGGTGCTCGAAACCGGCGAGTTTATCAGGGTTGGATCCTCCCAGGTTCAAAAAACCAACGTGAGGGTTATCGCGGCTACAAATTTTGACCTAACCAACGCGATCAAGGAAGGGAAGTTTAGGGAAGATCTGTATTATCGTCTTAATACAGTACCTATCAAGGTATTGCCATTGCGCGAAAGGGGCAATGACGTGCTTCTTTTGTTCCGGAAATTTGCCACCGATTTTGCCGAACGGTACAAAATGCCCTCCATCCGTCTGAATGAGGAGGCACAAAAAATATTTCTGGGATATCGCTGGCCCGGGAATGTAAGACAGCTTAAGAACATTACGGAGCAAATCTCCATCATTGAAACAGAAAGGGATATTACTGCCGAAAAACTGATCCATTATATTCCCGGTGAAGAAAGCGGCTTTCTCCCTGCCCTGTTCCAAAAGGATGCAGATGCCAAAGCGCTTGAGCACGAACGGACCATGATGCTCAACGCACTGATCGGCATGAAAAAAGAGTTGGACGAACTAAAAGAAAAATTCAATCAGTTGTTAAAAATTGCTCCTGCTTCGGTCCATACGGAAGAGGCAAACGACAACTTTGTTCAACTCTATCAGGAAGGAAACAGCGACACCCAACAAAAGGAACCCATTTTTAGTCCGGGCTATCTGAAACCCAACGAAAGGTCCCATATCCAGGATACGGAAGAATTCACGGAAGAATCCCTGTCTATCGAAGAAAAGGAGATGGAGCTGATCCTCAAAGCGTTGGACAAACACAGCGGGAAACGAAAACTGGCGGCCGAAGAGCTAGGAATTTCTGAAAGAACGCTCTACCGAAAAATTAAAGAATACAATATAACACAGAAATGAAAATCCACACAGGGTTTCTACGAATTCAGACGATGCTGATAGTACTGTTCTTGGTAAGTGCTTCAGGGTGCAAGATCAGCTATTCTTTAAGCGGGGCATCAATCAAACCTGATGTTAAAAGCGTATTCATCGACTATTTCAGAAACAGGTCCAGAGTGGTCAATCCAACCTTGAGCCAGTCGTTCACGGAAGCCATGAAAGACAAATTTGTCAATGAAACCGGCCTTACGCTTAATACAGACCAGGGCGATCTCGAGTTTTCGGGCGAAATAACGGGTTATGATGTGCGGCCACTTTCGATACAAAAAAGCGATACCGGACGCGATTTCGCCTCCATGAACAGATTAACGATTACCGTCAAAGTGGTCTTTGTCAACAACAAAGACCACGAACAGGATTTTAATACTACCTTCTCTGCCTATTACGACTGGGATAGTTCCAAGACCATCAATCAGGTAGAAAGCGAGGCAGTTCAGGTAATAACATCTCAGTTGGTAGAAGATATTTTCAACAAATCAGTGGCCAATTGGTAAATTTACTGGTTCAACGGATTTTTAATTTGACGAAAATTGAAAAAATAGTCAATCAAGACTAAAGAAGGCTATGTCAATAACGAGGGAACATTTGATTCAGTTTATCGGGAAACCTGGTTTACTTAAAGAACAAACCATTGGTGATTTAAAGGAAATCATTGATGAATTCCCCTATTTTCAATCAGCCCATCTTCTTTATACCTATAATCTGCAGAAGCAGGCCAACTATCGCTACGATGGATATTTAAAGATTTGTTCCATTTATGCCACTGACCGCACCGTGTTGTATCAGCTCCTTCAACCAAAATCCAGTTCCTCCGAAACATTGGCCCAAACATCTCGGGTTGAAAGAATATCTGCTGCACCCTATGCCCTTTTTGAGCTGTCAGAAGAAAAGCAAATAACAAATGCTGAATTTCCTCAACTCAGCCCTTCTGAGCAATCCGAAGTTGAAACCATCGATTTTGACCTGCTTAGCTTCGATCAGCCTGCTTCACACAATCAATTTGATGAGGCTGCCGCAACGCCCAAAAATACGGATTCAGTGTCGCAACCTGACCCAAATGAATCAAATGCAGAGGAAAAAATTGATTTGATCGAGCAATTTATCAAAGAAAACCCGACGATTCAACCCCGGAATGAAATTTCGCCCGAACCGAAAGATCACTCTGAAACGAAATATGATTCGGAAAACGAAAATGACGAATTTATAACAGAAACATTATCAAGAATTTATCTCAAACAGGGTCATTATCAGAAAGCCATTGACTCTTTTCGGCGATTAAGTTTGAGATTTCCCGAAAAAAGTGTTTATTTTGCCCAACAAATTGAAGAGATTAAAAAATTGATTAATTAATTCCAGATGTATACATTTATCAGTGTCCTGATTTATATTGTTTGTTTCTTGGTCATACTGTTAGTTCTCGTACAAAATTCAAAAGGGGGCGGATTAGCTTCCTCGTTTTCCAGTTCCAATCAGGTAATGGGTGTCCGCAAAACCACCGATTTCCTTGAAAAAGGGACTTGGTTCCTTGCCACAGCATTAGTAGTCCTTTGTATAAGTGCAACTGCATTTTTACCCCGTCAGGGTAATCAGGCCAAGTCGGCCATCGAACAGCAAATTCAGGGCGTTCAGGATCCATCTGCTTTGCCTATGTTTCCTCAGTCAGTTCCTCAAAAAGGTTCAGATTCAGCCAAGACAAAATAATTGAAAGCGATATTTCACAATCGGATAGGAGAAACGGGATTAATTCCCGTTTCGTCCTTCCACACCACCGTGCGTACCGTTCGGTACACGGCGGTTCCTTAATTTACGCCAACTTTCCGATAATGATCCGTAAAGAAGATGTACCCAGCTTGTTTTAAACGTTCGTTGGTGATAGAAGTGCTTAGTATCGGGCTATTAGCTGTATGCCAATAACCTTTTCGGGTGTTCGCATATTCTCGTGCCTTGTATTTTGCAATGCCAAGTTTAATGAGATTCCGCAATCGGGCGCCTATCCGTTTCCATTGTTTCCAGATAACCATCCGTAAGCGTCTGCGATACCATTCATCTACTTGTGGCAGAAGCTTCTTCATATCTGCCAGCTTAAAATAATTAACCCAACCTGTAATGTACTGTTTGAGTGTTTCTTTCCGTCTTGCGTCTCCCCAACCATTGCTCCTTGATGTAAGCTCTTTCCTGTTTTCCTCGTTTTTTTTGGATTAAAAAAATGCCTATTGAAAGACAGTTAGTTACGTTGGTTTTTTTGTAATTTTGGGTGGCTCGATTTTTATGCAAAATGTTCATACGCCAGAAAAACAACAAAAGCGGCACAGTCAGCATCCA
>JAMDDG010000421.1 GCA_023488865.1 Bacteroidota bacterium
GCCATCCGGGGGATCGACAGTTCGCAGGTGAAGTGGAACAACGAAGGTTCCTTTCTGAACGATGCACACAAAGACCTGAAAGCCGATTACATCATTGCCAACCCTCCCTTTAACGTGAGCGACTGGGGCGGCGATTTGATGCGGAACGATGGTCGCTGGCAATACGGGACGCCCCCTGCCGGGAATGCCAACTTTGCCTGGATGCAGCATTTTATCTACCATCTCTCCCCAACCGGACAGGCAGGGATTGTATTAGCCAAGGGTGCCTTAACCTCCAAATCATCAGGGGAAGGAGAAATCAGGAAAGCGCTGATTGAAGCGGGATTGATTGACTGCATCGTGAACCTTCCTTCCAAGTTGTTCCTCAATACCCAAATTCCGGCAGGTTTGTGGTTCCTCCGGCGCAACCGGAAGAATGGCAATTTCCGCGACAGAAGCAATGAAATCCTCTTTATCGACGCCCGAAACCTTGGCTTTCTGATCAATCGCCGTACCCGGGAACTCTCTCAGGAGGATATCCAGAAAATTGCTGACACTTACCACAATTGGCGTGCTTCGACAAGCTCAGCAACCGGTGAATACCAGGATATTCCAGGATTCTGCGCCTCCGCACCGATCAGCAAGGTAAGGGAGTTGGATTATGTGGTAACTCCCGGAAGGTATGTAGGATTGCCGGATGACGAGGATGATTTTGATTTCAGGGAGCGGTTTAGTCAACTGAAAGCGGAATTTGAGGGACAGTTGAAAGAGGAAACAGCGTTAAACCAGATCATCATTGAGAATTTGAAAAAAATAAAATTCGAGTAATTTTAAATGAATTTATCGGTTTATTGGTTTTTTTCAATAGCCGTAGCCTTCAGGCTACGGTAAAAGGTGCAGACAATCATGGGCTTTAGCCCAAAACGAAAACCATCCCGTTGAATTCAACGAAATGGTTTCGATTGGTTCGGGAGCCGAAAAACGAAACCCGATAGCTTGAATTGCTTCAGGGGCTAACGGGAATAATATCTGTCAAACTTATAAAATATTGAGGAAATTTATCGAAACAAAGAACCAATATACTAAAATAAAATGAAAGAGGAACTACCTCTCTTGACCTTAGAAACTATTGAAAACCGGATTTTTACCATTCGGGGTGTTCAGGTAATGCTCGACAGTCATCTCGCCGAAATGTATTATGTCGACACTAAAAGATTAAATGAGCAGGTAAGGCGCAATTTAGACCGTTTCCCAGAATCTTTTCGTTTTCAATTAACCAATTCTGAATTGGAAAATTTGAGATTACAAGCAGCCAAATCAAATTCAGGTTCTTTAAGGTCGCAATTTGCGACCTTAAACAAAGGGAGGGGACAACACCGGAAATATTTTCCATACGTTTTTACCGAGCAGGGAGTAGCCATGCTGTCAGCCGTATTGCATAGCGATACAGCTGTAAAAGTGAGTATCAGGATAATGCATGCTTTTGTCGAAATGCGAAAATTGGTTTTGGGAAATGCAGCACTCATTCAACGACTAGACCGGATTGAAATCAAACAACTGGATACAGACCACAAATTTGAACAGGTTTTTAAAGCCATCGAAAGCCGGGACCATCAGCCTGACAAAGGAATTTTTTACGATGGGCAAGTATTCGATGCCTGGATATTTATCTCCGATCTGATTCGCAGTGCTAAACAATCCCTCATCTTAATTGACAATTATGTGGACGATACGGTGTTGAATTTGTTCACCAAACGCTGCAAGGGAGTAAACGTCACCATCCTTACCAAAAGCATCAGCAAGCAACTGGCCACCGACCTGCAAAAACACAATACTCAGTACGAACCTATTATCGTTAAAGAGTTTACCGCCTCCCACGACCGGTTTCTGATTATCGACGAAACCGAACTCTACCACCTCGGCGCCTCACTCAAAGACCTTGGCAAAAAATGGTTTGCCTTTTCAAAAATGGATGCCAAAACTTCGGGAATGTTGAACCTCCTAAAGATCAAAAGCAATGAGTGAGTGGAAAGAAAGTAAACTGGGCGCGATTCTAAATTTAATCACCAAAGGCACCACGCCACCTCAAGGTGTCGGATTTGTTGAAAAGGGAATCAATTATATCAAATCTGATGCAATTGATTATAATGGGAAACTAAACAAATCAAGATTTGCTCAAATTGATTTGGCAACACATGAAAAATTTAAAAGATCCCATCTGGTTGAGGATGATATATTATTCTCAATGGCAGGAATCTATCTTGGTAAGAATGCAATTGTCCCGAAGGATGTTTTACCGGCCAATACGAATCAGGCCCTTGCGATTTTGAGACTGAATCAAGAAAAAACTTTACCAAGATATGTGAGTTACTATTTAAGTCAACCCCAGATCATCGATTTTGTCAACAATATGTCTGGTCAATCAGCTCAACCAAACATCAATTTTGAAGAAATAAAGAGTATTGAAATCACTCTTCCTCCTCTCCCCGAGCAACGCGCCATCGCCTCCATCCTCTCAGGTTTAGACGATAAAATCGACCTGTTGCACCGCCAAAACGCCACCTTGGAAGCCATGGCCGAAACGCTTTTCAGGCAGTGGTTTGTGGAGGAGGCAAAGGAGGAGTGGGAAGAAATTACTCTTTACGATGCAATTGATTTGATTGGAGGCGGAACGCCAAAAACTTCATTACCTGAGTATTGGGATGGAGATATCAAATGGCTGTCTGGTGGAGATATTGCAAACAACCATAAAAGCATAATTATATCTTCAGAGAAATCCATCACGGAATTAGGTATAAAAAACAGTTCGGCAAAACTTTTGCCCAAATTTTCGACAATTATTTCCGCAAGAGGCACAGTCGGAAAATATTGTATTCTATCTGAACCAATGACATTTAGCCAATCAAACTATGGGATAAAACCCAAATATGAAAGCTGTTTCTTCTTTACTTATTTACTGATTGCTCATTCTGTTGACGAACTAATATCGGCAGCTTATGGAAGTGTTTTTGATACGATTACAACTGATACATTCAAAGGACATTCTGTAACTCTTCCGAAACTCGATGTTATTAAAAATTTCGAAATAGAGGTAACTCCGTTATTTCAAAAGATGTTGAACAACCAAATTCAAATCCGCACCCTCACAGCCCTTCGGGATACTTTATTGCCGAAGTTGATGAGCGGGGAGGTAAGGGTGGAAGATGTCTGAACACGATTTAATAGATTTCAGGATGAACAGGATTAATAAAGTCAGAACAGGATTAAAAGATTAAAAATGGACCGAATTCATGAAAAATCGTGAATATCTTGTAATCATATAATCTTGTTCAAGACAATTTAATGATGACAAAATGGACGAGCAAATTATCAGGAACGAAGATGCAATAAATGCTTTAACGCACAAAATTATCGGCTGTGCCATGGAAGTTCACAAAGCTTTGGGGAATGGTTTTCAGGAAGTCATTTACCAAAGAGCATTGGCAATTGAACTTGTGTTTCAGGGTTTATCGTTTGAACGTGAAAAGGAAATGCCATTGACTTATCGAAAACAAAATATTGGAACCCGGCGTGTTGACTTCTTTGTTGAAGAACAAGTAATGGTCGAAATTAAAGCCATCGAACAATTGTTACCCGTGCATAAAACACAAGCGATTAATTATTGCGAAGCATATCATATTGCTGATGGATTATTAATTAATTTTGGAGCAATGAGCTTAGATTTCAAACGAGTATACAATAAAAATCTTGTTCATCCATTAATCAAGTAATCATGTTCAGGACAATTAACCAAACCAAAATCCGCACCCTTACAGTCCTTCGTGATACTTTATTGCCGAAGTTGATGAGTGGGGAGGTAAGGGTGGAAGATGTCTGAACACGATTTAATAGATTTCAGGATGAACAGGATTAATAAAGTCAGAACAGGATTAAAAGATTAAAAATGGACCGAATTCATGAAAAATCGTGAATATCTTGTAATCATATAATCTTGTTCAAGACAATTTAATGATGACAAAATGGACGAGCAAATTATCAGGAACGAAGATGCAATAAATGCTTTAACGCACAAAATTATCGGCTGTGCCATGGAAGTTCACAAAGCTTTGGGGAATGGTTTTCAGGAAGTCATTTACCAAAGAGCATTGGCAATTGAACTTGTGTTTCAGGGTTTATCGTTTGAACGTGAAAAGGAAATGCCATTGACTTATCGAAAACAAAATATTGGAACCCGGCGTGTTGACTTCTTTGTTGAAGAACAAGTAATGGTCGAAATTAAAGCCATCGAACAATTGTTACCCGTGCATAAAACACAAGCGATTAATTATTGCGAAGCATATCATATTGCTGATGGATTATTAATTAATTTTGGAGCAATGAGCTTAGATTTCAAACGAGTATACAATAAAAATCTTGTTCATCCATTAATCAAGTAATCATGTTCAGGACAATTAACCAAACCAAAATCCGCACCCTTACAGTCCTTCGTGATACTTTATTGCCGAAGTTGATGAGTGGGGAGGTAAGGGTGGAAATATAAGAATAGAAATACTTAAACCATGAAAATCTCCAACGAACAGGCAGAATACCTGCTGAAGTTGCCAAAAAAAATTGTGGAGAATGATCAATTACTGGATCATTTGGTAATTGATCAGGAGTTTCCTTTGAGTAAACGATTTGAATTGGTTTCGGAAAAGGACGATGAGTTTACCTTCCTGTGGGAAATTCAGCAAAGCAAGAAAAACAGCATCCGGGTAAGTTTCCATTATCAGGAGAACGATAGTAAAACAGGCCTGCTGCGTGTAGATTACAATAGTGGACATAAAAACCCGGAGAAGATTTCGGAACTTCTACCTGAAAGATTTCATCCCTATGCCGGAAAAGATTTTTCAAACAATGAACACCATATCCATTACCACGTTCAAGGTTATAAATCGCTTGCATGGGCAATTCCTTTGATGGAAGATGAATTTGAGATCAAAGAGTTAAACGATGACGCTGAATTTAATAATACCTTTGGTGGTATTATTAAATTGTTCGCAACAACGGTACATATTGAAACGGTAATTACCATTAATACATTGCTATTATGAATTGGATTGATAACAGCATAAAAGAATATTATAATTGGTTGCGTGAAAAAACCATTGTAACCATGGATGAACGTACAGGATGGAGTGCAATAACAACACCCTTTCTTGGATTATTCAATGACAATATTGAGATATATGCCAAATTGGAAAACGGCAAGCTGATTTTATCCGATGATGGAATGACATTGGCTAATTTAGAACTTGCCGGAACTCCTGTTTTGCGTTCTCCAAAACGTAAAGAATGGCTTGAAATGGTATTCTTAAATTATGGCATTTTTCTAAATAATAATGAATTACAAGTAATAGGAACCGAAAAAGATTTTAACCAGAAGAAACACAACCTGATTTGTGCCATTTCTGAAGTTTCAGACATGGCAATGATGGCTAAACATACGGTTTCTTCTCTTTTTAAAGAAGATGTGAAAGCTTATTTGGATGAGCAAAATATTATTTGGACTCCTCAGTTTATTGCCAAAGGTTCAACCGGTATTGAGTTTACATTTGATTTTCAGATAGCAGGCCGACAAAAAGAATTGGTAATAAAGTCTTTCAATTCATTGAATAAAATAAATGTGCCTAATTTTTTATTTGGTTGGGATGATATAAAACCTGCAAGAGAGAAAGTATCTGGTAAGGAATTAAAGGGTCTGGCTATTGTAAATAATATTGACAAAGAGATAAAACAAGAATATTTAGATGCTCTGGAAAGTAAAGGTGCCAGTTATATATTGTGGGATAGTCGCCATGAACAAAATGCTTTAGAAAAGCTCAGGGCTTAAAACGCAGAAGTCGCCAAGTTAAACCTGACGGCCTCGTAACTCCTTTAACACATGGTCAATGAGATGGAGCAAAAATACAATATAATTTGCTGAAATGCCAATCTATTTTCTTCAATGACTAAAATAACTGAATCAGCCATAGAATTATTGGCAATTAAACGCCTCGAATCACTTGGCTACCATTACCTCTATGGTCCGGATATCGCGCCAGATGCTTCGACAGGCTCAGCAACCGGAGTCGCTTCCGAAGATATCCGTGATTCCTTTGAGCAGGTTTTGCTATTAAGCCGTTTGCAAAGTGCAGTCAAAAAGATCAATCCGGAGATCCCGGCAGAGGCCCAAAACGAAGCCATCAAAACGCTGCAACGCATCGCGTCGCCCGAACTGCTGGCCAACAACGAAACCTTTCACCGGCTGCTTACCGAAGGGATCCCTGTTACCAAACGCCTGCAGGGCGACGACCGGGGCGACCGGGTCTGGCTGATCGACTTCAACCAGCCGCACCGCAACGAATTTCTGGTGGTCAACCAGTTCACGGTTGTTGCCAACAACCAGAACAAACGCCCCGATATCCTCCTGTTTGTGAATGGCCTTCCGTTGGTGGTCATCGAGCTCAAAAATGCGGCGGATGAAAATGCCACCCTTCACTCGGCCTTCAGACAGA
>JAMDDG010000400.1 GCA_023488865.1 Bacteroidota bacterium
ACTACCGGCGGAGTGGAAATCAAGGGGAATTCCGGTTTTTTAATCAGTAAATCAGCCTCCTATATTGTCATCAGAGGGTTCAAATTCACCCACGCAGCCGGAACGACAAAGATCGAAGCGGGCGCCAGTTTCTGCCGGTTCACCCGCAATGTTTTTGAATGTACCGGGGACGGAGCCTATCTTGTCGTTTCAGGAAATGACAATCAAATAGATCACAATACTTTCCAGAATAAATCCACGGTAGGTCAGATGATCTCCGTCCAGGGACCGGGTACGAGCGAGATGGCGCAACGCACCTGGATTCACCACAACTATTTCAGCAATTTCACGCCTGTCGCCAACAACTGCAGTTCGATCCAGGTCGGACTGAGCGGCAGGAGCCTCTCCCCGGCGCATACGCTTGTCGAGAACAACCTCTTTAGCCAGACCAGGGGCGAAAACGAGAATATCTGCAACAAATCGTGCGATAATATTTACCGGTACAACACCTTCGGGGAGGGCGTAAGCGAATTGTCGTTGCGGCACGGCAACCGCTGTCAGGTGTACGGCAATTTCTTTATTGGCTCTGAAGGAATTCGTTTCTACGGCCATCAGCACAAAATCTACAGCAACTATTTCGAAAGGTGCAACCCGGCCATCAACATCGGCAATGGCGACGGGATAGTGCCCAAAGACAAACTCACCTCGCACGACAGGCCTGATTCAGTTTCTATTGCAGGCAACACTTTGTACAACAATACGAGGAACGTGATCATGCAGGACAGGAAAAACGGTCTCGGAGCCACCTGTATCACCTTTGCCAACAACATCATCCAGGGTGGCAGCGTAGCCGTCAAAGTTGACGGGACGATTGTAAATCCGGTCTGGGAGGGAAATATCATCTGGAAAACCAACGGGATCGGGACGATACCCGCCGGCGGCTATACCGAATCTGATCCGAAATTAATACTGGGCGATAAAGAAGCCGCCCATATTCAAAGCGATAGTCCGGCAATCGGCAATGCCCGCGGCTCCTATCCTTTTGCTACCGTGGATATCGACGGGCAAACCCGTACTTCCAAATTGGATATTGGGGCGGATCAGGTAGAAAAAGACAAAGGTTTCAACCATGTCCTCACGGTAGAAGAAGTCGGAGCAAGTTCTAAATATTAATTTTTAATGTCAATATTATTAATTTAATGTCGTTTAAATATAAAGTGATGATCTGTTTTAAAGGGTGAGTAACTCCGCAGGAGTTTTCCGTGAATAACCCCCAGTGCAACTGGGGGATGAGCTGGATAAAATCTTCATAAACCCCATCGGGGTTCCCCAAAAAACATATTGTTATAACTTGTTTGGGGCCACTTTGTTGCTGGGTTTAACCAACTTTGTCACTCCTTCCTGGCAATCATGAAAACGGTATTGATGTAATCTCTTCCGGCAAGCCTCCTGACGATATCGGGGAAAAGCTCCGTCGCAGAAATTAAAGTAGTAAGTAGTAAGAATAAAATAATATCAATCATAATTAAAATTAACCAAATGAAATACCCATGAGGAAGTTTTCACACCAACCGAAAATAAATATCTGGGTATCCTTGCGACATTAAAAAACCAAATTATTTACGCATGAAAAAGAACCTTTTAATCGTTTTAGTATCGCTGTTTTTCCTGCAAACCACGTTGGCGCAGGAGAGCAAAGAAGCCCGCGACAAGCGGATGCAATGGTGGCGCGAAGCCCGTTTCGGAATGTTTATCCATTGGGGCACCTACGCGGTCTGGGGCGGCGAATATCACGGCCACCAGCAAAAAAAAGGGGGCGCCGAGTGGATCATGAACCGTTGCAAGATCCCGGTAGCCGAATACCAGCAGGTAGCCGCCACCTTCAATCCGGTAAAATATGACCCCGAATCCTGGGTACTGTTGGCCAAACAGGCCGGGATGAAATACATCGTCATCACCGCCAAGCACCACGACGGATTTGCCATGTTTAAATCGAATGCCAGCAAATTCAATATTGCTGATTTCACCCCCTACAAAAAAGATGTGCTGGAAGCCTTGGCCAAGGCCTGCAAAAAATACAACATGAAACTGGGCTTTTACTACTCCCAGGCGCAAGACTGGAACAATCCGGGCGGGGCAGTTTCCCGCAAGTTAGCATCCGAAGGATGGGATAACCCTGACTCTGCCCGCATTGATGCCTTCACGGCTGCCAACAACGGCCATTGGGATCCGGCGCAGCTGACTTCCACCATGGATCAGTACATGGAAAAGGTCGCCATTCCCCAAGTAAAAGAGCTGATGACCAACTACGGCGAAGTGGCTGTTTTGTGGTGGGATACCCCGACCAACATGACCGACGAATATGCCACCAAATTGCAAGCGTTGCTGAAGCTTCAGCCCAATATCATCACCAACGACCGGCTGAAACGGCCAAACTTCCCGGGTGATACCGGTACGCCGGAGCAAAAAATCCCCGGCGCCAGCGAACTCGACGGTCGCGACTGGGAAACCTGCATGACCATGAACGGAACCTGGGGATACCGGAAAAACGACGACAAATGGAAATCGCCCGAAACACTGATCCACAACCTTTGCGACATTGCCTCCAAAGGCGGCAACTATCTCCTGAATGTCGGTCCCGATGCTTTGGGCCAAATACCCCAACCGAGCATCGAAAGGTTGCAGGCGGTCGGCGCCTGGATGAAGCAAAACGGCGAGGCCATCTATGCCACCCACGCCTCCCCTTTCGGGATACTGCCCTGGGGCCGTTGCACCCAAAAAGAGTTGAACGGAAATACTGTCCTCTATTTCTCGGTATTCGACTGGCCCAAAGAGGGCAAGCTGACCATTCCCGGACTGAAACAGCCTGTCGAATCGGCCAAAATGCTGGTCAGTGGCAAAGCGCTGAAAACCAAAAACAAGGCTGACGGATTGGAAATTTCCCTAACGGGGAATGCGCCGGATGCCATCGCTTCCGTTATCAAGGTTACCGTAAAAGGCAAAGTCGCCAATAGTGCGGCAGGCGAAAAAAAGAAAATGAAAACCGAGGCATTGGATTAAAAATCGTCCAGCCCTGACAGGGTTTGGAACCCTGTCAGGGCTAAAGCAACATCAAACCTTCATTTAAAATTCATATCAAAAGGATGAAGAAAACAATCCTGGTTATTGCCCTGTTGGCAGGGCGGCAAACTGTGACAGGGTTTGGAACCCTGTCAGGGCTAAAACAACATTGATCTATTATTTAAAATTCATATCAAAAGGATGAAGAAAACAATCCTGGTTATTGCCCTGTTGGCAGGGCTTTTGGAAGGATACTGCACACAAACCTTCGTTGGAAAAGTATCCGGTATCGAATCGAAAGAGCCGTTTACTGCGCCGAAAATGGCGCTGCCGCAGTTTGCCGCCCGCACCTTCAACGTAAATGATTTCGGGGCCAAGGGCGACAGCGTTACCAACGACACCCAGGCCATCAACAAAGCCATCGAAAAGTGCAATGCCGCAGGCGGCGGAACCATTTTCTTTCCGGCCGGGCGTTACATCGCCGCCTCCATTCACCTGAAAAGCAACATTTGCTTCAAGTTGGATGACAAAGCCGAGATCTACGGCGCAGCCAGCGGCTACGATGCCCCCGAATCGCACGAACCTTACGAAAAATACCAGGATTATGGCCACAGCCACTTTCACAACGCGCTGATGTGGGGTGAAGGGATCGAAAATTTCGCGATTATCGGAGGTAAAGTAACAGGTGGCCCTATCATTCAGGGCGATCCGAAAGGGAAAGACATTGGGGATAAGGTAATTGTTATCGTCAAAGGGAAAAACCTGCTGTTCAAAAACGTAACCCACGATACGGGCGGTCACTTCGTCTACCTGCTCAACGACTGCGAAAATATTACGCTCGACCATGTGGTGATCAAAAAATCGCGCGATGCTGTCGACTTTATGGGTTGCCGCAATGTACAGGTATTCGGTTGCCATTTCACAGGGTGCTCTGACGACACCATCGGCATCAAGAGCGACTATGTACTTGGACGCCGCATTTTAAGCGAGAATTTCTATGTCTGGGATTGCTATTTCGAAAGCGGCTGCAACGGGTTGCAATTTGGTTCGGAAACTGCCGGAGACTTCCGCAACATCCGGATCTGGAGCATCAAAATTGCGCTCGCCATGAAGGCCGGCATCGGCATCACTTCCAACGACAGCGGGATCATCGAAGATGTGCAGTACCGTGATATTGAAGTCAGCAATGCCGCCTGTCCGATCTTTATCCTGATCACCGACCGGCTGCGTACCGGCGAACCCAACGTCCATCCGGGGAAGATCAAAGATGTGACGATCAAAAATGTGGAGATGGCCTACGAAGCGCCTGATTTCCGTCCACCGTTAGTGGTTTGGGATGCGAAAGGCCTTACCATCGACCATTTCAATTCGCCCAAACCGGAAGGGGTGGAGGGTATGATGTTGAAAGAGGTAACCGGTCTGACCGTTATCCATTCACAAGGACTGAAAAACATCCCCTGCCTGCCAGCCAATGGACCCGCCTGCATCGTGATTCAACCTGTTGACCATTACTATCCAAAGAATTAACCATGCATCCGGCAAAATGAACCCCTCATGAGCAAAAACGAATATTGCATTGAGGGTTCCATCCGGCAAATGAAAAACAAATTATATACGTATGTGAAAGCCTATTAGAAAATTTCCACACCAACCGAAAATGAGAAAGTAGGTATTAGCTTCGCTGATCTTAGCTTCCACCTGGTAAATAATAAATAAAATGCTTATACAGAAAACGTTGATGGTTTTTATATTACTCGGATTACATCATTTCTGTGTATTTCCGCAAAATAATGAGCAGCGCATTAAGGTTTCCGGGGATATTGAGCTGGTCAAACTATCGAAAAGTGCCTATGTCCATATTTCCTGGTCGGAGATAGCCGGGTTCGGCAGGGTGCAGTCGAATGGTTTGATCTTCAGTAACGGGAAAGAGGCTTTTCTTTTTGATACGCCGGTAACGGAATCACAGACCAGGGATTTAGTTACCTGGATCAGGGATTCGCTAAAACTGAAAATCGTCGGCTTTGCCCCCAACCATTGGCACAGCGACTGTATGGGCGGGTTGGGCTACCTGCAAAGTCAGGGAATTGAATCGTACGCCTGTCAAAAAACGGTCAATATAGCCAGATCTAAGAACTTGCCAGTTCCGGCGCATGGATTCAAAGATTCATTGCAGTTGCATCTTGGTAATCAATTAATTGATTTATACTATTTTGGAGCAGCCCATTCGCTGGATAATATTGTGGTATGGATACCTTCGGAACGGATCCTGTTTGCCGGATGCATGGTTAAGAGCCTCAATTCGAAGGATCTGGGCAACACTGCAGACGACGACCTGATTGCCTATCCAAAAACTATTGATAAATTGCTGACTAAATTCCCCTCCGCCAAAATTGTAATTCCTGGTCACGGGGAATTTGGCGGAATGGAATTGATCCGGCATACCAGAAAATTAATGGACAATTGAAAATGGATAATTGACAATGAATACTTTAACAGAGTTTGTGATCATTCCAGAAATTGATTGCATCATTTCATAACTCTTTTCACTCTCATCTCTCAACTTTCAACTCTCAACTCACTTAACGCTATGAAAAAATATTTTATCCTGCTCTTCTGCCTTGTTTCGATGGCATTTCCTGCGCTGTCACAACAGAAAATCCAACCGCTCGAATTGTGGTACAACCAGCCGTCGAAAGTCTGGGAAGAGGCGCTGCCGCTGGGCAACGGCACGACCGGGGCCATGGTGTACGGCGGCATCAACCGCGAGCAGTTTGCGCTAAACGACCATACGCTCTGGTCGGGCTATCCCAATCCGGGCAACAAGCCAAAAGGTCCTGAAATTTTACCCAAAGTGCGGGAAGCCATCTTTAACGGCGACTACGACGAAGCCGGAAAACTCTGGAAAGGCCTGCACGGTCCCTACTCCGACGTCTACCTGACCATGGGCGACCTCTTTCTGAAGTTCGGATTCCCCGATACCCTGGTTGAGAACTACACCCGGAAACTCGATCTGAGAACAGCTGTTTCGACCATTGGCTTCACCCGCGACAAGGTGAATTACAAGCGCGAATCCTTTATCAGCTTCCCCGATCAGGTAATGGTGGTTAAACTGACGTCCTCCGAACAAAAGAAAATCTCGTTTGAGGCGATTTTGTCCTCCAAACTGCACTTCACCGTCAGGGTGGTAGCGCCCGATTACCTGGTGCTCACCGGCAAGGCTCCCAAACATGTGGCCCACCGCGCCGAAGAACCGCAACAAATCGTCTACGACGAAGCCGGCGGCGAAGGGATGAACTTCGAAATTCACCTCAAACTGATCTCCAAAGGCGGCAGTCTGATCTCCTCCAACAACTCCATCGGAATAAAAAATGCCGACGAAGCGGTGCTACTGATGACGGAAGCCACCAGCCCCTGTTCGATTTCATGGAAGAGCTGGCCATCAGTTTGAGGTGAATTTCGAAGT
>JAMDDG010000128.1 GCA_023488865.1 Bacteroidota bacterium
TTTTACAAGCAAAGGTAGTAAATCTGCCAACAAACAGCTAAATTTTAAGAATTAGCTATGGGTTGATTCCCAAGATAAAATTGTGGTTTTATTTGGAAATAGTCAATTAATATTGTAATTTTGACATTATTTGTCAAATTAGCTTTGTCAGAGAATGGAAAATTTCGGAGAAACAATAAGAAAACTCAGGGAAGAGAAAAAACTTCCACTGAGGGTCGTTTCCGCCTATCTGAATATTGACCAGGCCATCCTTAGCAAGATTGAAAGGGGACAACGCCAGGCAAACAGAGAATTAGTCACAAAACTTGCTACTTTTTTTGACATAAATGAAGACGTTTTGATGGTTGCCTGGTTGTCCGATAAAATTATTTATGAAGTCAAAGAGGAGGAGTTGGCTTTAAAGGCGATACAAGTAGCTGAAGATAAATTAAATTACATTGCTTTTAAAAAAACAGACCGGGTTGAAATTAAAAAACAATTAGTATCAGCCCTCAGCAATTTTAATAGTATTCAAATTGCATGGATCTACGGTTCCTTTTCCAGGGGCAGCGATGGGCCAAAAAGCGATATTGATGTTGCCATCAAGGCTGATGAGAACTTCAACTATTTCGACCTGGCTGAAGTTCAATTTCAAATGGAAAAGTTGACCAAACGAAAGGTAGATGTTGGGTTTATCGATTCTTTCAAGCCCTACATCTTTGATCATGTAAAACCGGATTTAAAGTTGATTTATGAGAGACAACCGTCTTGAAAGTTTAAAACGGCTTCAGCATATCATTAAAGCGATTGAAGACATTAACAAATTTGTTGCTAATGAAACTGTTGATTCATTTATAAATAGCGATTTAATTCAGGATGCCGTTTTGTTTCAGTTTACAATCATCGGTGAAGCCATTAATTTTGTTGAACCGGAAATACTGGAAAAATACAATTACCCCTGGTATAAAGTACGGTCATTCCGTAATTTCATCTCTCATGAGTACTTCAATATAAAAATGGAGGCTGTTTGGCAAATTCTTCAAACTGGCTTACCGGAATTGCAACAGGTTATTCAAACAATTTTGAAGAACGAATTTTAACCGCTAACACGATGGTTTTTTATATATTTGGAATGTAGTATTCAATATTAACGGGGAATTAATTTAAAAAGTCAACATTCAGTATCAGATATTAAATCAATTACTTCAAGGTGAAAAAAACCAAAGAACAATACGATCAAATCATCAGCCTCTGCAGGGAGGTTTTTGTCAAAAAAATGAAAGATTACGGCACAGCCTGGCGAATTTTACGCCCCTCTTCCATGACCGACCAGATCTTTATCAAAGCGCAAAGGATCCGTAACATAGAAGAGAAAGGAGCCGCCAAAATTAAGGATGATGCCCGCTCCGAATTCATTGGCATTATCAACTACTGTGCCATGGCACTGATCCAGCTCGAACTTGGTACACAGGAGGAAGAACTTCCTTATGACCGTGCCGAAGCCATGTACTTAGCCAATCTGGAAAAAGCCAAAAATCTGATGTTAGACAAAAACCACGACTACGGCGAAGCATGGCGAAAGATGCGGGTCAGTTCCTTCACCGATTTGATCCTGATGAAAATCAAGCGTACCAAACAAATCGAAGATAATCTTGGCAAGACGCTTGCCTCAGAAGGGGTCGATGCCAACTACCTGGATATGATCAACTATTCAGTTTTTGCTTTGATTAAAACGGAATTTGAATAAATTCATGAAAAAAATCACCACCCTATCACGCTGGATTTTTGGTTTGGTATTTATCTTCTCCGGCTTTGTCAAAGGGATCGATCCGTGGGGGCTGGAGTACAAATTAGTCGATTACCTGCAAGCCATGGGGCTCAATAGCCTGACCTTTCTGGCGCCATTCGGCTCCTATTTGTTGCCATTTGCCGAATTTATGATCGGGGTCGGGATGCTGCTCTGTGTAAGGATCCGCTGGGCCTCCCTGCTCGGGCTCCTGTTTATGGTTATTTTTACCCCGCTGACGCTATATGTTGCGCTCAAAAATCCGGTTACGGACTGCGGCTGTTTCGGCGATGCCCTGGTGATCAGCAACTGGGCAACCTTTTACAAAAACATTGTCCTTTCCGCATTGGTTATCCTGGTCTACGTAAGAAGGGGTACTATTGAACCAGTCATCCTCGGAAAATGGAGGTACTACCGCACGGCTATCATCACCTGCATCTATCTTGGTTTTGTTATCTGGTCCTACCGCCACGATCCCATATTCGATTTCAGACCTTACAAAGTAGGCGTCAACATCCCGGAAGCGATGAAAATTCCCAAGGGGGCGCAGGCAGATGTGTACAAAAACACCTTCTTCTATCGAAACAAAAAAACCAATGCACTGCAAAAATTCTCCGATACAGATTATCCCTGGCAGGATACCCTGAACTGGAAATATGAGTCGATGGGCGATCCGGTCCTGGTTAAAAAGGGATACACTCCTCCGATCCATGATTTTCAACTCCGCACGGCGCCTGGTGATGATGTTACCAGTTTTTTCTTCTCTGATGATAAACCAACTTTTTTCCTGGTTGCCGCCGATCTGACGAAGAGTTCGCTGAAAAAGCAGGAACTGATCAACGGGATAGCCGTTTGGGCAAGAATGTCGGGGTATAAGTTTGTCTGCCTCACCGCTACAACCGGACAGCGGCTCGAAGATTTCAAGAATGCCGCCAATCCTACCTACGAATTTCTCTTTTGCGACGAAGTGACGCTCAAGACCATTATCAGGTCAAATCCCGGACTGCTGTATCTCCGCAGCGGTACTATCCTTCGCAAATGGCACTACAACGATATTCCCACCATCGAAGAGATGACGCGCCTGGTTTCCAACGTAATCAAATAGTTAAATCGGCCAAACCCCAACCAATCTGGAAGTTTTTTCAATAGCGGATCCTTATCTTTGCAGAAAGATCATTAACCTCAAAATTTAAATATCACCAACCATGAGAAAGAAAATTGTTGCCGGTAACTGGAAATGCAACACCACTGTCAGCGAAGGGGTTGCCCTTGCTAAACAAGTAAGCGATTTAGTTACCGAAAAAGGAGCCAAAGATGTTGTCGTAGTTTTAGGTACTCCGTTCACCCACCTGTCCAGTGTTGCAACCGTTGTTAACCCTGCCAGAATATCCGTCTCCGCTCAAAACTGCGCTGCCGAAGCCAAAGGCGCCTTCACAGGCGAAGTTTCCGTATCCATGATACAATCTACCGGAGCCACTTTCGTTATTCTTGGCCATTCCGAACGTCGCGAATATTACCACGAAACCAGTGAGATACTGAACAAAAAAATGGCTTTGGCATTGGCCCAGGGTTTAACCCCTATCTACTGTTGCGGCGAAGCCCTTGCTATCCGCGAAGCCGGTACGGAAAATGCCTTCGTTAAAAAACAACTTGACGAAACCATCTTCAACCTTTCAGCCGAAGATTTCAAGAAGATCGTGATCGCTTACGAGCCTATCTGGGCTATCGGAACCGGTCGTACGGCAAGTTCTCAACAGGCGCAAGACATGCTGGCCTTTATCCGTCAGTTGATTGCCAAAAAATACGGTCAAACCATTGCCGGCGAATGCTCCATCCTCTACGGCGGATCATGCAGTCCGGCCAACGCGAAAGAACTCTTCAGCCAGCCTGATATCGACGGTGGATTGATTGGCGGGGCTTCCCTGAAAGCGGAAGATTTCCTCTCCATCATCAACGCCTATTAATACCCTACCGGGAAGTTATCCCATCAAGCACGAAGCAACAGGAAATCCTGTGCTTCGTGCATTTTTTGCTACTTTTAGATCGGAGTTCCGTATATTAAAGCAAAAAAAACAGAGGATGAGAAGATTCGTACTTTTTACCGCCTTTTTCTTTTTACTGGCCAACTTGTCGATGGGACACAACCTCAAAGGAAACATCAAAGATAAGAATGGAGTCCCGATCCCATATGCAACCGTTTTTTTCAAAGAGGGATCACAAGGGACTGCCACCAATGAAAACGGCGATTTTGAAATAACCCTTCCTGTAGGGAAATACACCGTCACCTACCGAAGCCTGGGCTTTACCCCGAAAACCGAAACTCTTACACTCACGGATAAACCCCTTACCATTGCTGTTGTTTTGGACGAGCAGATTCAGGTTCTGCAAGAGGTTACGATCAATGCCGGCGTTGATCGCGCCTATCCCATCATGCGCAAAGTGATCAGCCTTTCCTATGTTCATCTCAATCAAATGCAGAGTTACACTGCCACAGCTTATCTTCGGGGCACTATCAAGGTTGAAAATATCCCGGGAATCTTCCGGAACCAGCTAAAAAAACAACACATTGACATAAAGTCGGGCGATATTTTGGTGCAGGAAAGCGTGAACCAGATTACCTTCAAAGCCCCTGACAAATACGACCTTCAGATCAAATCCATCAACTCCTCCTTCCCGAAAGGGATTGACTTCCAGGTAACCGACATACTCGGATCCAGTCTGTATCAGGATAATATTGACGTTTTGATATCCCCGGTAGGGAGAAATGCTTTTTCTCATTATGATTTTAAATACGAAGGGTTCAGCTACGAAGGAAAAAATATTGTGAATAAAATCAAGGTAACCCCGAAGCGAAAAAGCAAGCTGCTGTTCGAGGGTTATTTGTACATCATGGAAGATTACTGGTGCCTGAAACAGGCCGACCTCAATTTCGAAACACCTATCGGAATGGTCAACCTTTACATGACTTATGACGAAGTTTCCCCGTCCATATGGCTCCCGGTAGGCCACAAATTTTCGTTCGATGCCAGTATGATGGGCATCAAAGGAAGTGGACGGTTCTCCACCTCCATGAAATATACCGATCTTCATTTCAACCAGGATGTACTGGCCATGCTCGATCTTCCGCCGAGAGAACAAGCAAATAATCAGCCTGTTAAACCGTCAACAATCACTACCGTGAAGGTCAAGAAACCATCCAAAGCGGCTGAAAAGAAAAGAGAAAAAATCGACAACCTGCTCGATAAAAAGGACCTTAGCAACCACGAGATGAACAAGCTTTCCCGGCTAATGGCCTCCAGTCACCGGTCAGAGAACGACTCGCTCAAATCGCTCGAAATAACCGAATCGGTCAAGGTAAAAGTCGATCCGAACGCGGCTAACCGCGACACCACCTTTTGGAACACTATGCGACCTATCCCTTTGGCCCCGGAGGAGTTACAGAGTTTCCAAAAACGCGATTCGGTCGTTAAATTGGAGAAAAGTAAACCCAATGTCGTCACCATTGCAAAGCAAAAAATGAACCTGGGCATATTATCCTCTCTCTTTTTAGGTAAGCACACCACCTTCCGGGATTCAACCTGGCACTTTAACTATTATGGCCTCTTTAATTTCAGTAGGTTGACATTCAACGCAGTAGATGGTTTTACTGTCAACCAGGAGATACTTTTCACCAAAAATTTTAAACCCGGCCGTTCATTAGAGTTTCGTCCCAGGGTGGCTTATGCCATCAACCGCGATGCATTGATGGGCAATCTGGGCATCAAATACAACTATGCCCCCATGCACAGGGGAACATTTGAGTTAAACAGCGGTCACAATTCGGAAGATTTCAACAACCGCGAGCAGGCCATCTCCCCGTTTATCAATGGCGTTTCCTCCCTGTTTTTCAAAACCAATTTTGCCCGTTTTTACGATAACAAATACCTTAAACTCGTCAATAACGTGGATTTGTTCAACGGATTGGTTTTCCAAACAAAAGCAGGATGGAAAAAGACAAAGCAACTTGAGAATTCCACCAACTTCTCTTTCCTCGATAACACAGACAACTACCTGCTCAATCTTCCCGCCAATGATGAAGTGAGTGCCAGCCAACTGGCAGATCAAATTTCCTCCACCATCGGAATCCGGCTGGAGTACACACCTAAATATTATTACCGGATCCGCAATGGCATCAAGAAAATGTTGCACTCAGATTTTCCGACTTTTTATTTCGGGTATGAAAAAGGATTGAAAAATATTTTCTCAAGTACGGCAGATTTTGATTACTTCAGCGCTGGTATCAACCACTCCATTGAATTTAGCCAGACCTCCAGTTTGGCCTGGGAGATCAACGGTGGTTTGTTTACCAACCGTAATCAGCTCCATTTCTCCGATTTTGCCCATGCGATGACGCAGACCAGTCCGGTGCTGCCCCACGAATACCGCCATTCTTTCTATGTACCCAATTATTACGCCCTCTCCACCGATGACAAGTTTATCGACGGGTTTATCTCCTACAAATCGCCTTTCATCTTTCTGAAATACTTGCCGGTACTCAGTAATACCCTCTGGCGCGAGATGGTTTGGGCCGGCTGCTACAACTCCCCGACCAACCCAAATCACATGGAGGTGGGTTATACTTTGCTGGAGGTGCTCTATTCTGCTAACGTGGGAATTTTTGCCGGATTTGATCAATTTCAGTTTACGAAGTTCGGGATCAACATGGCATTCAGGATATCGTATT
>JAMDDG010000301.1 GCA_023488865.1 Bacteroidota bacterium
GCATAAGGGATTATCAGATCCTCATTGTGGATCATTGAGCCACACGAATAGATTACATTCGGAACGTAACCTTCTCTTTCTTCTTCGTTGGGCACCATCAGCGGCTCATTTAACCTTCCGATTACCAGCTCAGGGTTTTCAAGGTTGTACAACGATGCGCTTAAAGTATATTCCCGCATGGATCCAACGGCATGTGTAATCACCAGCCAGCCTTCAGACGTCTCTATTGGAGAACCGGAATTGCCAACCTGCACCAGTTCCCAGGGGTATTTGGGTTTCTGGATAACTTTGGCGGTTCGCCACATATTTATATTGTCAGAATAGGCAATGTAATTGTTTACGCCATCAATTCTGCACAACATGGCATACTTGCCGTTGATCCTCTTGGGGAACAGTGCCATCCCCTTGTTTTGGGCGATCTCCCCATTGATGGGCAATATCTTGAAATCATAAAAATCTTTTGTGCTTATTAGCTTGGGCAGAATGGCGATTCCATCGTATGCGGTGTAAGTGGCATAGTAAGTTACCTCGCCATTGTCGTCTGTGAACTTCACAAAACGGGCATCTTCGATCCCTCTTTGTTCAGTTGCCGATACGGGAAAAATAACTCTCTCGGAAATGGCTGAATCAATTGAAAAATGAATCTCATAATGGGAGGAAGCCAGCCACATCATTTGGTTAATGATTTTTATATGATCTTCCGTTATCGCGGTATCTTTTATAGCATTTCCCAGGTTCCGCATTAATTCCCCATAGGTAAAACTATCACCTAATTTATCCAGGATAAAATCGGGCGCAACTACTTTCCCCTGCTCCTGCATTTCATCTTTTTTTTCAGAGATAGCTGTAGATATCTCTTTCTCAGGAACCTGAATTTCATCGACAGCAACGACGGGAGGAATAATGACGCTCCCATGATCCTGCATTTCATCCAGCTTTTCCCTGAAACTTTTTTTATTGTAGGTAGTCCGTATAATTTTATCTGCCTCTGCCAACATTTTACCTACCGGTTCAAGAATCAGGTTATTATGTCTGTCAAGGATTCCTGAACGGAAAACAATAGAAGAGATATGCCCTTCACCGGTAGCCCGGAAACTAAAGATCACCCTTTTCTCGTCTGATCTTAATTCAGACTGATCAGGATGTTCAACAATGGAGGGATTAAAAAAAGCTGCCGATTCAATGGAATATTCCATGGTAAAATAGGAACCAACAAGCGCTTTTTGAGCCAGACTAAGATCCTCCTGATTAACTTCAATCTTATCAAAGATGGGAGCTAATCTGTCAAAATGCTTATCAAATATTTGCGAAATATTTCTGTGACGGCGTGAATACCCTCGAAGAAGCTGGCTCATGGCAATCCTTACCTGATCTTCGGGCATAGCCAATACCTTTCTTATTATATCAGCCGACCTATCATCATCTAAATAGAGAAATCGGGCAATTACCCTGGTAGAATCGGGTGAGAAGATCTGTTTTTTTCTGGTTACCGTTACTTGCATTGAAATCAGTTTTAAAATTGGGATTAAGAAATTCCACAATTCTGTACTGGTGAAGGTAGTGCTTCCAGAGGTGGTAAAGTCGTTTATTCCTAAAAGTCCCAAATTAAATTTGGATGAAGTTGAAAACCATCTGTTAATCTCACGATTCGTCTTTAGTCGTACGTACCAGGCTTATGCCGGTTACGAAGAATAAAAGACCGAGAACGCCAAAGATAACAAGCGATTTGACATCCCTTGTACTTCCGGATGTATTGATATACAGGATGGAAGCATAAATCAAACTACCTATTCCGAGAAGAGTAAGTAATGCCCCAAAGATTCTTTTGAGATTCATAGTATGAGTTTAAACATGGATATTCGTCAGGTAAGTGAAAAGTCCGAATGCTTTTAGAAGCCAAATAATCAGCGCAACAACAACCACAAGGTTAAAGATTCGCTTGATTTGGCGATCCATAGGAATAAATGTATTAATGATCCACAGAACAACACCTACTACGATGATTGAAATTAAAATACTAAGAAGTGACATTTTAGATGTTTTAGAAGTTAAATTCAAAAGTAATCCGGTTAATTACCGAAAGTGTTACATAACTCTACCAAAAAGTTACATCATTCACACATCACAAAATTCGTGTTTTGATTATACCTATGAATTTGAAAATTGCCACACTTCCTCTTGTATTTTTTGAGTGTTGAAAATTTATCTGTTCAAAATCGGGATTATCCTCGGGCTAAGGTGTAAAACATAGCTACCGCAGATGTCAACATAATCAGGAATGTGATCCACACCACTCCGTTAGACAACCATCCACTGCGGTAATCACCCATAATTTTTCGATTTCGGGCAATTCGGGCAATCAAAAATATTAAAGGGACAGCCGCCACACCATTAAAAACAGCTGTAAAAACCAGCGCTTTAATCGGATCAATGCCGATAAAATTAATCATTAACCCAATAAGTGTCGCAATGGTAATTACCCCATAAAAGCCATGCGCTTTCTTTAACTTAAGGTTAAGCCCTTCTTTCATGTTAAAGGCTTCAGATAAGGCATAAGCCGCTGAACCGGACAAAATTGGAATGCCTAACAGGCCCAGGCCAATGATACCTGTAGCAAAAATCAGTTTGGATAAGAAGCCGGCATAAGGGAAAGTCTGAACAAGAGGTTCCAGGGCTTTGGCGGCATCGGCAGCTGATGTAACGTTAGTAATGCCATTCTGATGCAAAACTGTGGCTGCCACCACAATGATAGACCATGTTGCGAATTCCGAAAATATCATGCCTGTAAAATTATCGATACGCAGATTTTTGATAAAGTTTACTCCAATTTTAGGCTTTCCCCATCGTCTGGTCAGATGAAGCATTTTTTCCTCCTCCACCTCTTGTGAAGCTTGCCAGAAAAACATATAAGGCGAAATTGTGGTACCTAAGACGCCGGTAATGATGAAGAAAAACTCAAAGTTAAATTCCACATGCGGCAAAAAAGTAGCCGAAATAATCGTCTGCCAGGGCTGGTTAACAATGAAGACAGTGAGCGGATAGGCGAGTAGGGATAAAGCCAACCAAATTAAAATACGTGAATAAACCTGGTAGGAAGTGAAAATCTCTAAAACTAAAATCAGCGCCGTAAAACCCAAAGTTAGAATGACAAAATTCACGGGGATAAGCAGCTGGGCCGCAGCCGCGAGCGCCCCAATATCCGCGCCAATATTGATTGTATTGGCAACAACCACAAGTAAGACAGCAGCATAAAGGACCTTCTTGCTATAATTAGCTTTGATTACGGCAGCTAAACCATGACCGGTTACCGCACCAATCCGCGCGCAAGCCTCCTGAATTGCCACCATGAGCGGCAGCATTGCTACCACTGTCCAAAGCTGGCCATATCCAAATTTAGCGCCTGTTTGTGTATAGGTGGCAATTCCTGACGGGTCATCATCGGCTGCTCCGGTAATCACACCTGGACCGAAAACCCTAAAAAATCTCTTTATTTTGGAAACTGCTCTTTTCACAATTGCTAAAAAAATTAGGTTGTTCTGTCAAGGATCTCTTTCCTTTTTTAATCTAACCTTTTTTGCTGGTCACCACAATCACAATGCCTCCCACCAGTAATATTGCGCCAACGATTGGCGACCATTGGACCGGATGATTTTTTTCTGCGTTTATTTTAATCGGACCAATATCAACCACTTTTTCTGAAGTTACATAGTTAAATCCGGTATATATCATCATAATTATTCCAATTGCAATTACAGCAATTCCTAATGCACGCTTCTGCATATTTTTTATTTTTAAAATATGGATTGATTTAACAAGATTCCGGCATTATTCTAATTTAGTTAAACAACCTGTAAGTAGAATTACGAACAGGTTGTTCAACAGACATAAAGCCATTTATAAAATTCTTCGTCCCTGGATAATCCTTAATATCACTGCAATTATTGCAATCACCAGAAGTATGTGGATAATACCCCCGGTCCCAAATCCAACAAATCCTATGAGCCATAAAATGATTAATATTACAGCTATCAGGTATAGCAAATTTCCCATGATAATTATTTTTTAGTTTTGATAATTTTAATTTTTCAGTTTTACGCTTTGGTTTTTTTTTGAACGAATCCATCTATTACAGCAAAAGTATTAGCAGGATTATCAGAAGCAATCCACCTCCGCCCATAATGAACACAGTGCCTCCACCATGATGACCATTGTGATTTCCTTCGTCATGTCCAATACGATACCTTCGGCTGTGTTTGTTCTGATCATTTTTAATTGCTTTTACTTCATTCCGCAATTCTTTCTTTTCAGTCCGACTCAATGCTGAGAGATCCATGGCTTTGATCTCTTCCAATCTTGCCAGTTGGGCAGCATCCGTTGATTCAATAGTTTTAGCCGCAACAACCGGAACAGTTTTAGTTTCCTCTGCTGCTTTCACCTGTGTTGGAATAAATGAAAACAGGAGGAATGCGAACATCATACAAAACGTTAGTTTTTTCATTTTAATAATTTTTTAGGAGGAATAATTTTCCCTAATCAAAGATCAGCATGCCAGGCACGGAAAACGTTACAAAATTTTGGCAATTAGTTACATCATTCACACTTTAGCTGTCTGTGAATAAGTACGGAACCAACATAAAAAGAGCGCCGTACGAAAATGGACAACGCTCTTTTCCCCTCAAGGCCAAGGGATCACAGGATAATGATTACATCCTGTCCATGTACCAACTCAACTCCTTCTCCATTTTTTTGTATTGAAAAATGGTTGTAATTGTTTTTTGCAAGCGAACAAAGGCTGTTTCACTTTTTACCACATAATCAGAGGCCTTGTGAAGCATGCAATCGACAGCTACCTCAATTTTATCCTGAGAAGATAACATTACCACTGGAATATCTGCGTTAAACCCCTTTATTTTATCCAGCGTTTCTATTCCATTCATCGCGCCTCTATCAATTCCGTCCAGGTGATAATCCAAAATCACCACGTCCGGCTGGTGTGATAAATTTGCGATACATAGTTCACCCGTCGCAAATGTTTCGATGGTAAAATCTGCATGTTGGAGAAAGTCAATTTCCAATAGTTTTAGATACATCGCATCGTCGTCTACCAGGAAAAGTTTTATTTTTTTTTCATCGATCATTATTTTGCGTTTTTAATAGCATTAAATTCTACTTCCAACTCCTCACAGGCATGCACACAAACGTTCTCAACCTCGAGAACCATAGCTGAAATGCCTTCCGTCTGTTGCTGGTTCTTTGCAAATTCCTGAATCTTCCTTGCCATCTCTTCGAAATCGGCACTGATACCCATGATGGCAAAGGAAGGGATTATTTTGTGCACCGCTGCATACAGGGAATTCCAGTCTTTCTCTTTCCAGCTTTGTTTCATGGCGCTGATTAAGGGAGGAGTTTGTTCGAGGTAGAGTGAAATCATCTCCATCATCAGGATAGGATTCGATTTTGTACGCCGGATCAGGTAATCCAGATCGGTATATTTGATGGTTTGAGTTGTACTATTTCCATTCTCTTGTTCTTCGTCTACAATCAATGGTTTTTTAACGGACCCGATAATCTTGCTGTACAATACTTTTTCGTCGACAGGCTTGGCAATGTAATCATTCATTCCAACGGACCTGCATTTTGCCAGGTCGGCAGTCGTTACATCCGCAGTTAAAGCGATGATCGGGATGGTTGAATGCAATGTGTTCCTTATGTATTCCGTGGCTTCAAAACCATTCATTTCGGGCATTTGCAGGTCCATTAAGATGATGTCAAATGAGTCGTTTTGTAGTTTTTCGATAGCGATTTTTCCATTGGAAGCAACCTCGCAGCCAAATCCAAATTCATCCAACAGTGTTCTCATTAACAACTGATTAAGGGCTATATCTTCAACGACCAACACTTTTATGTTTTTTACATCCGTATCCAATTCCAAAACATCGGTATCTGATTCTGCTTCTGCTTTGGTTTTTTGAAAGCTCAACACAAAACCAAATGTTGAGCCCTCGTTTAAAGTACTCTCAACACGAATGGTCCCATCCTGTGCTTCTACTAATTGTTTGACGATGGCAAGCCCCAATCCTGTTCCACCGTACAATCTTGAAGTGCCACTGGAAGCCTGTTGAAAATTTTCAAATATTTTCTCAATTTTGGTTTCTGATATGCCTATACCAGTATCCTTCACTGTGAATTCTATGGTTGCCTGTTTGTCGTCTTCTTTCAGCAAATTAACGCTTACCGTTATCTTTCCTTTGTTGGTAAACTTTACGGCGTTGCTTACCAAATTTAAGATAATCTGGTGCAACCGGACCGGGTCGCCAAGCAATACCGCAGGAATATTGTTATCATACTCCCTGACCAGCTCTAAATTTTTTTCCCTGATTTTTGGCTCAAACAGATGAAGCATGGCAGAAATTGAGAGCGCCATTTTGAACGGGATTTGTTCAAAGATCATTTTCCCCTTAC
>JAMDDG010000150.1 GCA_023488865.1 Bacteroidota bacterium
CAGTATCCGGTAGTTGACATACGGGATTGTGGTATTGACAGAAGAGGCATAATCATTGACGGGGTTCTCGGGAAAACCGTCAAGGTATTCTGCCGTGACCAATCGCGAGGGGTTCCAGTCGGCATCACAATGAACAAGAGTATAATTAAAGGTTTTCGGTTCCCTGGATAGTTCATCGAATTTGAAAACTAACCTTTGGGAGCTACCCAATTCCAACACCGGTAAAGAGAATTCCCATCCTTCGTTATAGAAAAGGACTGTGTGGAGTTGAGGGTTGGTAAAGGACAAATCTTCTCCCGTATGTTTCGGCTGACCAACCGTAATCAGCGTTCCGGCAATCCAGGAGAGCAGCATTATCAAAAGGTGTCTGGCAATTTTCAAGAACAGGGAAATTTAAATTTGTTGGATATGTGTACAGAACATAGGTGCTACGTTGGAACCAGTTCGATTGAAAGCTAAAATTAATTTAATTTTAATTGATCGCGGAAGATTTATTTACCTTTGTTAAAAGTCTGAAAGTCATGAAAAGCCTATTGTTGTTTCTGGTGTTTTGCTCCATTGCCTGTCTGTCCTTTTCGCAGGGGACCGTCAACCAGACGGATGCGAAAGGTTTGAAACAGGGGAAATGGGTTAGCCGGTATCCCAACGGTACCCTGAGGTATGAAGGTACATTCAGCAACAACAAGCCTGTCGGCGAGTGGAAGAGGTACCACGAAAACGGCAAAACAAAAGCATTGATGAATTACCGGCCCAATTCGGAAGGGGTGTTTGCCTCCTTGTTCGACGAAGAGGGGAAACTCTATGCCAAAGGTCTATTTGAAGGCGCTCTGCGAGACAGTACCTGGAATTTTTTCAATGGCGATCTGATTGTTCAGACCGAAGACTATCATTTAGGTAAAAAAGAGGGCAAATCGACAGGTTTCGATCAAAACGGCAAGGTGATTTGGGAGAAAGAGTGGAAAAACAATTTGCCGGACGGGAAATCGGTAGAATATTACCCGGGCGGTCTTCCCAAAAGTGAGATAAACTATGTTGCCGGGAAAAAGAATGGGCCAGCCCGTTTTTACAACGAAAGCGGTGCTAAGGCAATGGAAGGCAGTTACCTGGATGACCTATCCGACGGGGTTTGGAAAATATTCGATCAGGAAGGAAAACTTAAATATCAAATCACCTACAACAAAGGAGAGATCCTCAACAGTGGGGCCTTAGACACGCTACAACTCAAAGAGTTCAAAAAGTACGAACAGGTAAAAGGGAAAATTCCTGAACCAAAATTGAACGAATCCGGTTTGCCGGACAATCCACAGTAAATTTCAGGCAACTGAGGGACCGGCAAATGGGGTAAGCCACAAAAACTCATAGCAAGAAAGCTTTGAATTGCAGAATTAGCTATTTTAGCGGTGAAAGAATCTTTTTTGCGCATGGGACCAGGATGCTTACGGTCCAGGGTTTCACAAAGAAAATACCAAATATTCAGGAATAATCTATTTTTAAACAACTTCTAAGTGAAAAAATTAGGGTGATGAAAAATTCTGTTCTTAAAGGCCTTTTGGTCCCTTTGGCACTTGCTGCAATCGGCAATCCCGTCCATTCACAGGGGAAGATGAATGTGCTCTTCATTTCGGCTGATGACATGAACAATGATTTGGGCTGTTTAGGCAGTCCGCTGGTGAAATCCCCGAACATCGACCGGTTGGCATCGCAGGGGGTGGCCTTCTCGAACGCATACGTTCAACGCCCAAAGTCTACGGATCAAGGGTAGAGGTTAACCAAACAAAACAGACAAACGAGATGGGAAAAATGTATTCAGTTAGAAACGTGGCCACGGGTCTGGCAATATTATCGGTAAATGCAGGTCCATCTGTCGCCGGCGAAAATCCAAAACTTTCGGGGGAGAAGCCCAATGTGGTAATTATCCTGGCCGACGACATGGGATACGGGGATGTTTCTTCCAACAATCCCTTCGCAAGGACATCAACCCCGGCTATTGACAAATTGGCCCAGGAGGGTATCCGTTTTACGGATGCGCACTCCGGAGGCGCCGTATGTACCCCTTCCCGGTACAGTATCCTTACCGGACGTTATTTCTTCAGGGTCCCTAAAAGGGAGGCCTATTGGGGATATTTGGCCCCTCTGATCGAGCCGGAAAGGGAGACGATCGGGAGTTTAATGAAAAAGTCGGGTTACACGACCGCCTGTATCGGGAAATGGCACCTCGGCCTGAACTGGGGGCGCAAGGATCAGTCCAAACCACAAATTGAAAATAAGAAAGTACCGGGATACACCAATACGGACTTTAGCTCTGCGGTGACAGGCGGCCCGAACGAATTGGGATTCGATTACTCCTTTATTTTACCTGCTTCGCTGGATATGCCGCCTTATACTTTTGTGCGGAACGGAAAAGTAGTGGATCCGAATATTGTTTTAACTGCAGATGTTTATCCGCACGCTTTGGATAGGACTGTTTATGCGTGGGACAGAAAACATACAAGCGACAATGATGTATATTGGGACCGCGGTGTCTGGTGGCGTAACGGTGAAATGTCAAAATCATTTAAAGTTGAAAATTGTTTTGATGAGATTGCAACCGAAGGTATCTCATTTATCGAACGTGAAGGGAAAAATAAAAAACCTTTTTTATTGTATTTAGCTTTAACGGGGCCCCATACTCCATGGATGCCTGATTCACTGTTTAAAGGGACAACAGCGTTGGGTACCTACGGGGATTTTATCGCTCAGGTTGACAATGTGGTAAACCTCGTGACAGCAAAACTAAAAGAACTGGGTATCGATCAAAATACGATGGTGATTTTTTCCAGCGATAATGGCGCCCCTTGGGCATTAGAAGATATTCAACAATATGGGCATCAGAGCAATTGGGGCAGAAGAGGGCAAAAAGGGGATGCCTGGGACGGAGGCCATCATATCCCACTTTGTGTGAAATGGCCGGACAACATAAAACCGGGTGCTACCTGCCGCGAAACGGTAGGATTGATAGATATTTTTGCGACTTTGGCGGATATAACCGGACAACCACTGAAAAATGATGAGGCGGAAGATAGTTTTAGTTTTAGGAAGGTACTGGACGGGGATATGCAAACGCCTACGCGGGACCATCTTATCTATTTATCTTCAGCCGGGAAATTAGCTATCAAAAAAGGTCCCTGGAAATATATTGAGGGCATCGGATCAGGCGGGTTTACTCTTCCTTCCAAGCTTCTGCCTGTAAAAAATGGACCTACCGGGCAGTTATACAACCTAACTGAAGATTCACTTGAAAGTAATAATTTGTTTTTGCGTAAGAAAGAGGTTGTTAATGAGTTGTCAGGATTGCTGCGGGAAATAAGTGAACGTGGTTATAGCCGAAATTTGGTAAAATAAATGTAAATAATGCAAAAGGCTATCCTTCTGATTTTTTTATGCAGTGCATCCTTTTATATGAAAGGGCAGTCCCAACACTATTCGATGTTGACAGATCGGACAACCAGTTACACCCAACTCAAAAACGGTTTTGACGCTCCGCCTCCAGAATCCCGTCTGCGTTGTTACTGGTGGTGGCTCAACAGTATGGCAACCAAAGAATCGATTACGAGAGATCTGGAAGAGATGAAAGCCAAAGGTTACGGCGGGGCTTCGCTGGTCGATGCCGGGAGTTCCAATTATCAGGTAGCCCGTAAAACTGCTGCCGGGCCGGTATTCATGAGCCCCGGATGGATGGAATTGTACAAACACGCCGTAAAAGAGGCCGATCGTATTGGCATTGAGCTGAGTGTGAATATCCAGAGCGGCTGGAATCCCGGAGCGCCCTCGATTACTCCTGAATTTGCCATGAAAAAAATCGTATGGTCGGAAGTGGATGTGACCGGTGGAAAACTGATTAGCATGGAATTGCCCCAGCCCGAAAAGAAACTAATGTATCAGGACATCATGGTGCAGGCTATCCCTAAAAAACAGGGTGTTCCGGTTAAAAATGAGGCCATCCGGAACTGGAAGAAAAAGTCGTTCAACGAAACATTCGGATCGGGAGGGATTTATCCGCTCCATGAACTGAGGGAAGATTATCCTGGTGATGGCAGTGAACTGGCCATCAGAAAAGATGAAATCATCGACCTTACCGGAAACTATAAAAATGGCAAACTGGAATGGGATGCACCGGAAGGTAACTGGACAGTTATTCGCTACGGATACACCTGCACTGGCGCCCGTACTTCGACCAGCAGCGACGGATGGGGTGGTTTATCGGTCGATCACCTGAGCCCGGAAGCTTTCGAATTGTTCAGCAATACCGTTATTGTTCCGCTCATAAAAACAGCTCAATCGGTTGGGAACAGCGTGAAATACCTCCAAACCGACAGCTGGGAAATGGACATCGTGAGCTGGACCAAAGAATTTCCGGCAGAGTTTAAAAAATACCGTGGGTACGATCTCCAAAAATTTATGCCTGTTTTGGCTGGCCGGATAGTTGAAAACCGTGACGTATCCGACCGTTTTCTGCACGATTTTCGGCAAACGATAGGCGACTGTGTGGCCGATAACCATTATCAATTGTTGTACAATCTGGCCCATAAATTCGGGATGGGCATTCATCCCGAATCGGGCGGTCCGCATTCTGCCCCGGTTGATGCATTGAAAGTGTTGGGTCTCAGTGATTTTCCACAAGGCGAATTCTGGGCCATGGCCAACACGCATAGGGTCAAAGACGCAGAACGACTTTCTGTCCGGCAAAGCGCCTGCGTGGCGCATACCAACGGGAAACGCTTTGTTGCCGCCGAAGGACCTACCAGTATTGGCCCGCAATGGGAACGTTCGCCAATGGACCTGAAAGGAAACATCGACCGCGTTTTTTGCTCGGGTGCAAACCGGATTGTGTGGCACACCTTCACGTCATCGCCCAAGGAATTTGGCCTTCCCGGAAATGAGTATTTTGCCGGCACACACCTCAACCCTAACGTGACCTGGTGGAAACAATCCAAGGATTTTATCAGCTACTTGGACCGTTGCACCTACCTGCTTCAGCAGGGCTTGTATGTGGCGGATGTGTTGTATTATTACGGCGACGATGTGCCTAATTTTGTTTTTCTGAAGGAAGAACTTCCGGAACTGAGTTTTGGTTACGACTGGGATAAATGTTCGAAAGAGGTGATCCTAAACCGGGTATCGGTCAAAGATGGAAAAATTGTTTTACCCGATGGCATGAGTTACCGGGTACTGATGCTGCCTCCCGAAAAAGGGATTGACCTGAAGGTCCTCCGCAAGTTGGAACAATTAGTCAAAGAAGGAATGACACTCATTGGTCCTCGTCCGGCTGAGGCTACCGGATTGACTGATTTTCCGCAAAATGACCGGGAAATAACCGAAATCGCCAATCGGTTGTGGGGAAAAACGGATGGGAAAACCATCACGGAAAACCAATATGGGAAAGGCCGTGTAATCTGGGGGAAAGATGTAAATCAGATATTAGCTGGCATGAATGTTTTGCCTGATCTGCAATTTAAAGGAACTCATCCTAAAACTGCGCTCGACTACATTCACCGCAGAACGAATACAGAGGAGATCTTCTTTGTGACCAACCGGTTCAGCCAAATGAAATACAATGATTTTGAATACAGATACCAGCCTGCATTGCCCGATCGGAAGAGCGTCGTGTAGGGCAGTTTCAGGGTAAGCGGAAAAGTCCCGGAGTCCTGGAATCCGGTTACGGGGGAAACAGAAGAAATTATGGCCTACCGGGAAGAGAACGGACGTACTGTCATTCCTTTGCATTTCGAACCAGAAGGATCTAAATTTATCATCTTCAAGGATGCAGTACCCCAACGGCACATCACTGAAATCAGGAAGGACAATCAAGCCCTTTTTCCCGGTTTTAACTTTGAAACGAAAGAATTCCCTTACCTCACTTTTGGTAAGAATGGAGGAAAAGCCTTCGCAGATATCAATGAGCCAGGAACTTATACCCTGGATTGGTCGGACGGTCGTAGCAAGAAGCTGAAAGCGGTCCAACCGAATCAAATTATTGAACTTTCAGGAGAATGGGAAATTCATTTTGATCCCAAATGGGGAGCCCCGGCGAGTGTAAGGGCCAATCAGTTAAAATCGTGGACTGAGTTTGAAGACAAAGGGATTAAATACTATTCAGGAACTGCAACTTACAAAAAAACTTTCGAGTTGTCAAAATCTTATTTGAAGCATAAACAACTGGTATTGGATTTGGGCAACGTGAAAGAAATGGCTTCAGTAAAAATTAACGGACATCCGATGCAGGTTATGTGGAGCGCCCCATTCCGGTCTGATATTACGCCTTTTGTCAAAGTTGGAACGAACGAGCTGGAAGTAGAAGTGGTTAATTTGTGGCCTAACCGCCTGATAGGCGACGGTAAGTTACCTCCCGAAAAGCGGTTAACCAAAACCAATGTCATAAAATTTAATGCGCCGAAATT
>JAMDDG010000052.1 GCA_023488865.1 Bacteroidota bacterium
AGCTGGGAGATAACTCTTTCTCAAAACGAAAGATCATCTTAAAATCAAAAACAACACTTAACTAACCATTAAAATCTGAGCGCCTATGGAGTAAAAATTAAAAAAACAGGAAAGTGTTGGAAGCACTCCCCTGTTTGAATTTTCAGAGTGCCTGAATAACAGGCAAACAAAAATTAAATATTAATAAAAAAGCTATCAAATCTATGAAAAAAAAATTTAAAGACAGCGAAGTTCTGTCAGGGAATTTCCTGAGGCAACTGTTTTTTATTATGAAACTAACCCTATTTTTTCTGATGACTTCGGCTCTTGGCTTGTTTGCTACCGGGAGCTACTCGCAAAATACGAGGGTAACACTTGATTTGAAAAGTGTTATGGTCAAAGAGGCCCTCAAGGCCATTGAAAACACGAGCGAATTCTTCTTTATCTACAACAACGAACTGATCAATGTAGATCGGAAGATCGACCTTAACGTCAAAAATCAAAAGATCACGGAAGTACTTAACAATATCTTTGGAGGAAGAGATGTTGAGATCACGGTGATTGACCGTAAGATTGTTTTGGCCCCGGCCTTTATGGGCGAACAGCAAGGTAAAAAGGTCACTGGTAAAGTAACTGATTCATCAGGAGGTTCACTTCCAGGTGTTTCTGTGGTGGTAAAAGGGACCTCATCCGGGGTAATAACCGATAGTAATGGGAAATATTCTATTACAAATATTCCCGAAGATGCCGTATTACAGTTCTCTTTTGTGGGAATGAAGAAGGTGGAGGTGGCTGTTGCTAACAAGCCTGTTATTAATGTGACCCTTACGGAAGAAACCATAGGGATTGAAGAAATAGTTGCAGTTGGCTATGCCACACGCAGGGCCGGGGAAGTTACAGGCGCTGTTTCAACGGTAAAACCCGAAGACATTCAGGCAATGCAAATTACCCAAACTTCTGAAGCATTGCGCGGGGTGGCTGGGGTAACCGTACTCGAATCGAATACGCCTGGCGAAGGCGCTACCATCCGTATCCGCGGATTGGGTACAATTAATAATAATAATCCTCTATGGGTGGTTGATGGCGTACCAGGCGGGACTGTTAACCCAAACAACATTGAGTCAATTTCAATATTGAAAGATGCCGCGGCCCAGGCAATTTATGGCGCCAGAGCTGCAAATGGCGTGGTACTGGTTACTACCAAAGCGGGGCGTAAAAACCAAAAGGCGCAAGTCAATATAAATGTTAAATCCGGTATAAGCAAAAATTCCAATTATTATCGATTGTTAAATACGCAGGAGTATGGCGAAATGCTGTGGCTGGAAGCCAAAAATGACGGTAAAACCAAGTTTAGCAATAATATATATGGATCAGGAGCAACTCCCAACGTACCGGAATATATTCTTCCTAACCGGGGAGTCGATGTCGATGTAAGTTTGTATGACTTTAAATTGAGCCGTGAAGATGGTGACGATACCTATTTGATAGCTAAGACAAGTGTCCCTGGTACTGATTGGTTAAGGGAAGCAGACCGGAATGCACAATTTCAGGATATTTCGATTGATCTTTCAGGGGGAAGTCAAAATACGATGTACTCCCTTCAGGCCGGTTACCTGAATGAAGAGGGTATTTTAAAATGGACAGGTTATAAAAGATATAACATTCAGTCAAATGTTACTTCCAATGTGGCTAAATGGCTTGAAGTTGGTGAAAGGCTAAATGTTACATATAGCGAAGACTACGGTCATCAGGCTAACAATTCGGAAGGTTCAATTATTTCCTGGGCTTACCGTATGCCTCCTATGATTCCTGTTTATGATATTGCAGGAAACTATTCAGGAACAAGAGGTGTAATGGGGAATGCCCAGAACCCGATCTTTTTGCTTGATAAAAATCAGTATGACATCCGCAGAGCTTTGAACACTACGGCTAACATCTATGCAAAGGTCAATATTTTGGAAGGATTATCGGTTAAAACTCTTTTTGGCGCCAATTACAGTTCCTACCACAGCAAGGATATCAATTATGTCGAGAGGGCCCATGCTGAAAGGGGTTTATACGATGGATTAACCGAAGTCGGTAATTTTTCACTGCAATGGAACTGGACAAATACCATAGAATATATGAAAACATTTAACGATCTGCATCATCTGACCATTATGGTTGGAACAGAAGCTATCAATAACCGCTTCAACCAAATGCAGGCCGGAAGAACAGATTATACATTAGGCGATCCGAATTACATCCAGCTCGAAACGGGGATCCAGGGCCAAACCAATAATGGTTATGTTTCGGAGTGGAGCCTCTTCTCTGAATTCGGTCGTATTAACTATGCCTATGCCGACAGATATTTGTTTGAAGGAGTAGTCCGCCGTGACGGTTCATCAAGGTTTAAGGGTGATAACCTGTACGGTGTTTTTCCGGCCTTTTCCCTGGGCTGGCGAATTTCAAACGAAGCCTTTATGGCCGGTACCAAAAATTGGTTAAGCAAATTGAAATTTCGAGGAGGTTGGGGGGCAACCGGTAATGACGCTGTAGGTAATTACAACAGTTATACACAGTTCGGTTTTGATTTGTTTAATTCTTTTTATGGGATTGATGGGGTAAACGGATCACAGGGGTCAACCGGGTTCTATCAGCGCACGTTTGGAAGCGCCGATGTTCGCTGGGAAACGACACATACCACAAACATAGGTGCTGATGCGGTACTCTGGGATAACCTCTCTGTCAGTCTGGATGTTTGGCAGCGCCGTACAACCAACATGCTCTATCCAAAATCAATACCAATGGTTTACGGACAAGCCTCGGCTCCGTCGGTTAACGTTGGCGAAATGCTTAACCGGGGGGTTGATATTGCAATTGGTTACAGCGGAAGCGCGTTGGGCAATGAACTGAAATATAACGTCGATTTTACTATATCACATTATAAAAATGAGATTGTTAAGTTATCCGGGATTGAAGGTGAGTTTTTACAAGGGAGCGGATTTCGTGAACAGTTTTACACACGTGCCCAGAAAGGGACTTCCTTCCCTGAGTTCTATGGCTATACCGTAGAAGGTATTTTTCAAACGCAGGCGGAGGCGGATGCATGGCCTAAGGCTTTTGGCGCGTCAGGTAAATACAACAAACCCGGGCATTACAAATATAAAGATATTAGCGGGCCGGACGGAGTCCCGGATAATATCATCAACGAGTTTGACCGCTCCTATATTGGTTCACCACATCCCGACTTTATCTCAGGGTTAAATTTTAATGCCACATACAAGGGATTTGAACTGGTTGCTTTATTTTATTGCAGTTACGGAAACAAGGTGATTAACTACGCCAGAAGGTTTATGGATTTTGTTCAGTTTGCCGGGGGAAGGAGTTATGACAGGTTGTACAATTCATGGGGAAGCCCTTACCTTTCAGATAATACAAAAGCAAAACTGCCATTGGCCGAGTCAAACGATACGCCAAGCCAGGTTACATCTACTGCATTTTTGGAAGATGGTTCATACCTTCGTTTGAAAAACTTAAGAATTGGGTACGATGTTAACAGATTACTGAAATTTAATATCAGGAGTTTGCAGGTTTATGGTCAGGTTTCCAATGTATTTACTTTGACCAAATATTCAGGACTGGATCCGGAAGTCAATAATACTTCTTATTCCGGAAGAAATATGGGTATTGATTCCGGCGCATGGCCCACGCCAAGACAATTCCTGATTGGAGTTAATGTGGGTATCTAATATTGTATATAAATATTACAAATCGTTAAAAAAGATTACTATGAAAAATATATTCAAATTAATACTAATGATTCTATTCCCGGGAAGTTTATTGTTTCAGTATTCATGCAGTGAGGATTTTCTTACCAAAGAGCCCCCGGGAGTAGCCGCCGGATCTGCGTTGGAATCTGACGCAGGGGTTGAAGCATTACTTATAGGCGCTTACAGCACATTACAGGGATTTAGCAGGTTTGGCGGCGCCATGGGAACCGACTGGACTTATGGTAGCGGGGCTTCTGACGAATGTTATAAAGGCACTTCATCGGGCGACCAAACGAATTTTAATGCCGTTGAAAGGTACGAATGTTTGCCTTCCAATCCATACATGCGTGATCGTTGGCGTGATTGTTACAACGGTGTGTCCCGTGCCAATCAGGTTCTGAAATTTCTTAAAACAACACAGGCCGGTTCATCCCCATTAACGGATGCGAGAGCAAAAGAAGTTGAAGGGGAAGCAAAATTCCTGAGGGCCTGGTTTCATTTTAAGGCAAACCGGATTTTCGAGAAAATACCATATATAAAAACAATAGATGAAATGGGAGGAAAATTACCGGACGAAATCCCAAACGATTCAGAGGGATGGGACGAAATTGAAGCCGACCTGCAATTCGCCATCGATAATTTGCCGGAGTCTTACAACAAACAACCTGGAAGGGCAACTAAATATGCGGCAATGGCTGTTAAAGCGCATGCCCATCTATATCAAAATGAACATTCGCTGGCAAAAACTTTGCTCGATGCAATCCTAGCCAGCGGCAAATATTCCCTTGTTTCAAATTACTATGACAATTATGATGAAACCAAAGAAAACAACAAGGAATCGATTTTCGAAATCCAGGCACAAACCAGCGCTGTAAACCACAGCGCCCTTTTGCTCGCCGGCCCCTCCATGCACCAGGTCGGCCCGGCTGGTATAGGATGGGGATTTTATCAACCATCGCAAACACTGTTTGAAGCGTTCCAGGTAACCGATGCCGGATTACCTGTTTTGGACATCAATCAAAGGGTACCGCTGGCAAACGATATGAATGTCGAATCTTCGGCAGAATTTCACCCCACCGATCATTTACTTGATCCCCGTGTTGATTGGACCATCTCCCGTCGTGGTATCGATTTTCTCGGGTGGGGAATTTCCCAGGGCAAATCGTGGATTCGCGAACAACCCAACGGCGGCCCTTACATGACCAAAAAATTTATGCATCTTGCCGCAAATAAAGGCATGCAAATGTATGGAAAAGGGTTTGACAATAACCGTAACTTCAGGGCATACCGGCTGGCCCATGTAATACTGTGGAGGGCCGAATGTGCCATTGAAGATGGCGAACTTGACAAGGCAAGACAGTTGATCAACCAGGTTCGTGAACGGGCCAAAGGCAGCGATGTGGTAATGGGGCTTTGTACTACATACAAGCTGGATAAACCCAATGCAATTACAGTTGACTGGACAAAACCGGCAGCGAACTACAAGGTTGAACCTTATCCTGCCGACTCTCCGGTTTTTGCTTCAAAAGAAGAAGCACGAAAAGCGGTCAGGATGGAAATTATGCTTGAATTTGCCACAGAGGGGCATCGTTTTTTTGATTTGCGCCGCTGGGGTATTGCCAACGAGGTGCTGAATGACTATATCGCCCGCGATTCGAAGTTCAGGAATTTTATGAAAGGCGCGGTTTACAATCCAACAGAAGACGATTACTGGCCAATTCCGCAGGATCAGGTTGATATACAGCCGTCTATCAAACAAGACCCGGCTTATTAATGGTTTAGTTTAAATTGAAAACCCACCGTCTTAGATGGTGGGTTTTCAATTTAAGGGTCATCACAATACCAAATTCAAATTCTTCTTATTTGTTGAAAATAAATCAAAAAGACTATGATGATGTAATAGTTGTGATAATGAGAAAACCTATAATTGAAGATCCTTTGTTTCATGCATAAAGTCTATCATTTTAGTGGCTTAACACCCTATTATTTGGACACTTTTTTCAAAAAGGTTTAGAACTTTTTGTGGTTGATGGTCATCCTTCTTAGGCAAAGTTACCTCATATTCCGGATTTGTCAAGGGTAGAACGGGCGATGATTTTGCCAACTGTTTTTTAAAGGCATCATCGCCCTTGACAAATCCTCCATATATCGGTTCCCTTGGCCTAACAGGATGACCATGAAAAGCACTATTCCAATATTGCAGCGGGCTCTTACGTCCCAGTGAATGCCTTCTTCTTTTTTTATGCTGTGAAAATTAAAATACCGTGCAATAGCATTCCTGTTCTCCTGAATTTATAATTTTATAAAGTTTTATTATTCCGCCTTGTAAACTTGTAAAAAAGAGAAACAAGGCGGAGTTAATAAAATAATTTTAAAATAATTTTAAAATAATTCTGGTTATTTACAACTTAGTAAACAATAAAGATATGAAACGACCATGAGAAAATCTTCCACACACAGGAGAATGATTATTGGGAGTTCCGAGTTCCATCTGGCAAATAAAAAACAAAATTATTTACGTATGAAATATACAATTAGGATCGGGAAAATCATTTTTTATACATTTTTAATATTACTTGCTTACAGTTGTCAACAGTTAAAAAACAACGATGAGGTTATTGCCATTTTAGATATGCGTTACACCCTTCGGGGTGATATG
>JAMDDG010000272.1 GCA_023488865.1 Bacteroidota bacterium
CTGAAATGCTTCCTGCATTCGTTTGTTGCAATCCGGTAAATCCAGGTAAAAATCTTGCTTTCACCTTTAAAAGAATTGGCATAGCGGTATACCTGAATAAATGTTTCCTGCAAAATGTCCTCGGCATCCTCGTGCGATACGACCAACCGTCGGATATGCCAATAGATTGGTTCTTTATAAGTATTCATTAATCGCAAAAATCCCTTATCCCTGGTGGCCGGATCCTTTAACATCAAAAGGATTTCTGAATCAGCCGTTTTTATCATCAAACATTTGATTTTACGTTTTGGATGCTACAAAATAGCGAAAGTTAAAATAGTAACATTAAATTGTTCTGTTTGAGACAAAAATATTTCAAAAAAAGTAATTCCGGTTTTAAATTTTTAAGCTTAATGCTTCTTATTGGAGTGAGTTTTAAATTTTAAAATTGAAGATATGAAGCAAGTAAAGATTTGTTGGCCATTGGCCTAATGTTCATTTTGATCTATGTCATTTAAAAAGAACGAGTTACGAAAAACCGTATACATTGTTTTTTTAAAATTCATAAAAAAATTTAGGATAATTTTCAGAAATATTTAATATATTTGGATAGAATGACCTGAAAATCAAAAAGATTAAGCCTAAGTAACAATGAAGCTCTTTATTAAATACATGGTGTCCGACTGTTGCAAAAAAGTTGTAAAGTCAGAGTTAGGCCGGCTTGGGCTACATCATTTGAAAGTTGAGTTGGGCGAAGTAGAGGTCATGGAGGAATTGACCCCGGAAAAGTTGCAGCAACAGAAAACCGCGTTGTAACAGATAAGTTGATTGCACGCAGTTCTGCATTTTAGGGCTTATCCGGAAAGACCATCCAGCAATTTTAATAAGCCTGAAATGTCGGTTACATTATATTTGGCAAAAGAAGGATTTAAACCTACCCGAATGGAACAGGCGGAATCGGGTAAAGACTTAAAAAGAAATTCATCGGTTTTATCATCCCCGGCAGCGAGGATAAAACCAAACTTTTGATTTGCCATCAACGCAATAGCTGCTTGTCCTTTATCGTATTTACCGCTTTTTACTTCTAACACTTTATGCCCTTCAAGTATTTCAAGATCTGTTTTATGATGGATTATTTCAAATAGATCGTCCCGCAATTCATATAGACGCAATTGTGCAAAATCTGAATCAGCATTCCTATAATGCCAGGCAATACTGCCTGTTTTTTCTTCGATAAAAGTTCCGTTGCAACGACTTACATATTCGTTCATAATTGGTAAAACATCTTCTTTCCATTGTTCACCCGTGTTGATTGTAGCTTTCCAATCACCGACTCCCTTTCTGATATAGTAGCCATGTTCCGCTACTAAACTGACATTAACTCCTGCAAATTGCATTTCAAGAAATTTCTTATCCCTTCCGCTGATGATAACAACTTGATTTTTAACATTATTTGATAATTTCTTAATGATTGCCACTGTGTTTTGGCTAATTGTTGCGAGTTCTGGAAATTTTGTATACGGCACAAGCGTACCGTCGTAATCGAGAAAAAGAATCCTTCGGTCGGCCGTTAGGTAATCAGTAACAATTTGTGATGAAATCGCCTTGTTGATAAACCTTACGCTCACTAATTTTTGCAATTTTTTTGTGTCAAACGTCTGGTTGAAAAAATCAAAAGCCCAGGTAAAAACGTTGTAGTTCGAAATCCTGTTTTGCATTCTTGCGAGGCGAGTATGTTTTTCCTCCGGTTTCATCTCAAGGGCATTAAAGATTGCATCTGCCATTTCGATATTATCAGAAGGATTAATTATTAAAGCTTCGTTTAATTCTGCTGCTGCACCCGCCATCTCGCTCAGGATTAAAACTCCTTTGTTTTCAATCTGACAAGCCACATATTCCTTGGCAACAAGGTTCATCCCATCGCGCAAGGGGGTTATTAGTCCAACATCGCTTGAATCGTAAAGTGCAACGAGTTCATTAAACGACAATGATTTGTACTGGTAAATTATGGGTCGCCAAGCTAAAGAACTGTATTTGCCATTAATACGGCCCACTGTTGATTCAATCTCCTTTTTTAACTTTCTGTATTTCTCAATTTTATCACGAGATGGAATAACTACCATATTGAAAACAGCCTTTGAATGCCACGATGGAAATTTCTCAAGGAATGTTTCATATCCTTTGAGCCTTAGCAATAAACCCTTTGAATAGTCGAGTCTGTCAACGGAAAAGATAAGTTTTTGCTTGGCCAGATGAAGCCTGATCTTTTGTTTTTCAGCTAAAACATATCCATTCAGACATGCATCATGAAATTTATCGTAATCAATTCCAATGGGGAAGGCATCTGCTTTGACCCGCTTATTAGGGGTGTAAATGATATTTTGATGAACCTCAAAACCTGTTGTCCGCTTTACGCACTTGATAAAATGTTGTGTATAATCGTGGGTGTGAAATCCGATCAAATCGGCTCCCAACATTCCTCTAACAATAGACTCACGCCACTGACGGGGCAATAGCCTGAAAATTTCAAATGATGGAAATGGGATATGAAGAAAAAAACCAATAGTTACATCAGGCATTTTTTTTCGGATCATTTCGGGCAGCAACATTAACTGATAATCGTGAATCCAAATAAAATCACCCGGTCGGATAATCTTAATCAACTCTTCACAATATTTTGAATTGGCTTCCTGATAAGCCTTATAGTAGTCGTTGTTGAATACGCTATACGATGGGAAATAATGAAATAAGGGCCAAATCATGTCATTACAAAAACCACCGTAAAACAGATCGTTTAATGTCGGCGTAATAGTAACCGGGAGGATATCAAAATTTTCATTTTCAAAGCGCTCAAGCGGTACATTTTCGGATAAATTATCGTTAATGCCTGCCCAAACAATTTTACTGTTTTTTAGTATCTTGTTGTTGGTTTCAAAGTTTTCGGACAAAGCAAGTATAGCTGAAACAAGACCTCCTGAATTCTGAACAGCTTTGTACCCTTTTTTGGTTTTAGTCAATTTAAAGGGCAAACGATAAGCAGCAATTACCAATCTTTCAAAAGGAGTTTCGTTGACCATTCCATTCCTGTTTTGTACGTTGCTTTACTTCTCTTACTTAGTAAAGGCAATGTTGTATTCGCTCAAATATAGCCAAAATTTGGTGGCTTTAAACCAAATAAAAAGATTAAATTGTGGATCACCATTTAGCAATTCAGTATACATTCATAGGGCAACGCTACGGTTTAATAAATTTCGAAATATACTTCTCCTCAGAAAATAGTATGGCCGTATTAATTAAAGCTAAATGTGAATAGGCTTGCGGGAAATTTCCCAAAAGCCTTTTTGTCGCGAAATCAATATCCTCGCTAAGAAGTCCCAGGTGGTTTGCGCATGCTAAAAGGTTGTCAAATATAATTTTGGCCTCTTCTGTACTTCCTATTTTATACAACGCCTGGATTAACCAAAAAGTGCATATCGTAAATGAAGAACTTGGTTTACCAAAATCATCGGCGTTGATGTAACGATGCATTAACCCGTTATAAAAAAGAGCGTTTTTAACCGCAATCACTGTTTTTTTATATTTTATATCCCCGGCATCAATAAAACCATACTCAGCCATGAGCAGCAAGGAGGCATCAAGATCTGAATTACAATAGGTTTGGGTGAAAGTTTGCAAATCCTCCTTCCATCCGTTATTCAAGACATCCTCTTTAATGTTATTTGCGATGCCTTGCCAAACTTCAACATAGTACTTTTTATTCAGAAAATCTGCAATTTTCGTAGCCCTGTCCATTGCAACCCAACTCATTACTTTGGAGAAAACAAAGTGTTTTTCCCCGTCTCGTATTTCCCAGATTCCTTTATCCGGTTTTTCCCATTGAGAAGAAACAGTACGGACAATATTACCAACCGTTTCCCACATTTCTTCAATTTCATCAAGTGTGCCGGGGAAAAAAACGTAATATTGGTAGATAACATTCAACAGGTAACCAAACACATCATTTTGCCGCTGAGAGTAGGCTGCATTTCCAATTCTTACCGGCTTTGATTTACTATAGCCCGAGAAGTGGGGCATGTCTGCTTCGTTAAGCGCCCGTTCTCCCCTGATACCATACATGATCTGGAATGAATCGTGTTTTGACTGAAGAATTCTCTTTATATAGCCTAAAAATCCTTGCGCTGATTTGTAATGTCCCATTTTAAGCAACGTATCTACAGACATGGAAGCATCACGTAACCAGCAGAAACGATAGTCCCAATTTCGCACTTCTCCGATTGTTTCGGGAATACTTGTTGTTAACGCAGCCAAAATCGCACCAGAAGACTGAAACGTCATCAATTTAAGTACCAACACGCTTCTAATTATTTCCTCTGTATATTTTTGGTATTTCTTTGTGCGATTTGTCAAGTTTAACCAATATACCTTGGTCCGTTGGTATTCAAGATAGACACGGTTTATATCTATATCGATTAATTTTTGATTATATGATAAAAGTAGAAATTGGGTCTCTTTAAGTTCAATTTCCTTTTTATCCAGAATATCACTGAGAGTTAAACTTGAATATAAGTAGATGCAATCATTTGGATTAACTTTTGAGTAAGACCGTATATGGGTCTCCTGTATTACATGGAACACTTCGTCCCTGGCATAGTTAAGCAAAGGGTTATAATGCACCTTAAATGCAGGCTTTCCGGAAATGAGCCTAATATAACGGAATATTTCAGCAGGAGCATAATATTCATTGTCTATTGTTTTGTACCGGGGCATAAAATCAATTATCTCAAAAGAATCCTGACCAGACCTAAACTGCGTACACAACACATTTGTCCGGTAAAAATACTTTTGATTGATTGTGTAGCTGTCGTCAACATCAATGCTAAATGAACCGCCTTTTTCATCATCGAGAATTTTTGCAAAAACTGAAGGGGAATCGAAATCAGGCATACAACACCAATCAATGCTTCCTTTCTCTGATACAAGGGCCGCACTCCGACAATTGCCAATAACGCCGTAACTCAGATTGTTCATAACAATAACCTTGTTTGATCAGACAAATCTTTTTTCTTCTTCTCGAAATTACATTTCCAAAAGTCATCACAAGTATAGTGATGAAAATTGTAAGTACTATACAAATGATGTAAAATATCGTATTGCTTTACCCGATGGCTTTAACAAAATAATTCCCGGAATTCTCGAATACTTATTTGACAATTCAAATACATAGGAGACAAGTACAATAAGACCAAATGCTAAGTGAATATAGTGTTTCATCTAATCTTTTTTGGGTTTTCTTTCCAAGTACTAAGGTGGCATTTTATGGATTGATCTCACAACTTGGTTCTTTCGAGGTGAACAGGGGCCATTGAGACAAAAATGACAATCATGTTAATAATAGAAACAAAAGATCTGATCACCAGGATTAAAAGCGAAATAATTAACAACCAATAAAAATTAAAAACATGAAATACCCATGAGGCAACTTTCACCCCAACCGAAAATGAATATGTGGGTATTCCATGCGACAATTAAAAAACAAATTATACGCATGAAATACCCATGAGGAAGTTTTCACACCAACCGGAAATGAATATCAGGGTATTCCATCAGGCAATTAAAAAACAAATTATATACTGATGAAAACATCAGCTTTTGCTTTACTTTTCTTCCTAATGTTGGGTGGTATTAATTTATCGGCACAAAATATCAAATATTCGGAAGGATATGGAAATACACTGAACGTGGGATTGGGTGTGGGAGGTTATGCCGGATATTACGGATATGTGGGCCATACAATGCCTGTTTTGAATATCAATTACGAATTTGGTGTAGCCAACAATTTCACCCTGGCACCTTTTGTTACTTTTTACACCTATCTTTATAACTATTATCGGGAGACCGTTATTCCAATTGCTGGAAAAGCAACTTACTATTTTGATCAAATACTGAGGGCCGGAAAAGACTGGGATTTTTATCTGGCAGGTTCTTTGGGATTTACTATCGTCTACACTTCCTGGGACAATGGTTATTATCTGGATAACAACTATCATACGGTAAATCCCCTTTTTCTGGATTTGCATTTGGGAACGGAATACCACATAAGCCAGAGGGTTGAAATATTTCTTGATTTTTCGACAGGAGTTTCAACAACAGGTCTTACATTCCATTAATAATCAACTGATTGATTCTGATTAAAAGATCTAATGCAAATTTTGAAAATTAGCTCTGTTTGAACGTTGAATAAGGTCAGGATTCTATTTTGACCTTATTTGTTATAAAGAATAAACCACTGTAAACAATTGATTTACGGTGGTTTTTATTTTCTCTTTTTCAGTGCTTTGTAAATGATGAATCCAAAAACAAAAGACGCCAAGTA
>JAMDDG010000189.1 GCA_023488865.1 Bacteroidota bacterium
CGGTTTGGATGGATGGTGTGGCATCGGAATACTCCGAACCCAAATCATTTAAAATGGGGAACAATTTAATTGCAGTATCACCTCAAAACGAAATTATTGCAGAAAGCTGGGAAACTATAACTTTTAAAATAATAGTTGGTGATGGCGGTGTACCCGTTGGCAATGGTTTTAGTATTCTTTCTCCAACAGATGGCAACCGGTTTAAATGGAAAGTTAAATTTCTTTCCTGGTCAACCTGGCAAACAACAAACCCTGAAGGTGCAGGATATACAACAGTATCAACCACCCGCGATGGTGCAAGGGTAGTGCCTGAAGTTGTTGGCGAAAGGAATGTATTAAATTTATCAATAGCGGATGAAAATTTACAAGCAGGTGATATTATTACGGTTGTTTATGGTGACAAATCAAAAGGTTCACCAGGGGTTCAGGTGTCAGCCCTCGCCCAAAGGTGTTTTTTCCCCTTGTGCAAACTTAACGACTCAGGCGAAACCTGGGGCGCACGTGCCTGGGAAAAGTATAAAGATGCACCTTCGGTTGAGATTGTTGGAAATAAGGCCTCAAAATTTAATGTAGTTGCAAATCCTCTTCAGAAAGCTGGTAAAAAATTCAGCTTGAAAGTAATGGCTATTGATAATAAAGGCAACCTGGATGTAAACTACAGGGGAACTGTAAGTTTCCACTCTTCCGATAATTTGGCCGAATTGCCAGGTGAATACACATTTACACCGTTTGACCAGGGGATGCACCATTTTGATGTTGTATTGAAAACCACTGGTTTAAATACAATAACTGTTTCAAAGGAAAATGTTACCGGAAAGAGTAATGTTATCGATGTTTCTGCCAATGAGCAGGAAAGTAATATCTATTTTGGTGACTTCCATGGACATTCCTGGTTCTCTGATGGGATGCACTGGATTGATGATCATTATATCTATGCCAGGGATGTGGCCGGGCTCGATTTTGCAGGTGTGACAGACCATACTGAAAATCCTTATAATTTTACTAAAGAATTTGTAATCCCGTATGTTAACAGGTTTTATAAACCATCGGAGTTTGTTTCACTTTACACCCATGAATGGACACGGGGAGACGGTTTTGGTCACCTAAATCCATTATTCCTCAATGAAAATGAATTTGACATCTTTAATGCCAGCGACTATAAAACACCTGATGAATTATGGAAAGCGTTAAAAGGCCGTGAAGTGATTACCCCGCCTCATCATCCGGCATCTCAGGCAAACGGTGGTGCTGGCGGATACAACTGGGATTTTTATAACGAAGAGTTTTTAAAGACGGTTGAAATAGCGTCCAAACATGGAATATCGGAATGTATGCCTGAAGATGGGAATCCTTACCCGATCCGAGGTGGCATGAACCCAACCCGAACGGTTCAGTATGCCCTGGGAGAAAAAGGGTACAAATTAGGAATTATTGGTTCATCTGATGCACATGCAACCAGGCTCGGTGAGTTGTACCATCCTAATGGGGGATATGAAACCAGCGTTATTACTGCTGTTTATTCAGATAAACTATCAAGAGAAGCAATTTACTATGCCATAAAAAACAGAAATACCTATGCCACGACGGGTGAAAAGATTCTTGTTGAATTTAATATTAATGGGAATCGGATGGGGTCTGAATTTAATCTTTCTAAGGGTGAAAAACCAACAATAAACTTTAAAGTAGGCGGAACGAATAAAATAAAAGAAGTGGTTGTCTGGAAATATTCAAAAGCTAAAGGTTGGGAGAAAGATTTTGTTCAAAATGTCGATTCAGAAACTGTTTCAAATCATTATACCGACAACAATTTTGAACAAAACAGCTTGTACTATTTGCGGGTTACCCAATATGGCAGCCCTCTTGAATTGGCATGGACCAGCCCAATATGGGTTAACTTTTCGAAATGAACCTTAACCAAAAGAGAAAACAAAAAATGGGTCATTTAAAAACTATTTTAATAACATTTAGCTTTGGGGCAGGAGCATTTCCCAGCTTTTCGAATAGCAGTAACGGGAGTCAGCTGTCCAAAAAATTACCAAACATAGTCATTATTTATGCCGATGATATGGGGTATGGCGATGTTGGCTACCATGGTGCCGATGATATCCTCACCCCAAACATCGATAAATTGGCTCAAAGCGGTGTATATTTTACGCAGGGCTATGTATCCAGCTCCATCTGTTCCCCATCACGGTGCGGGTTGCTTACCGGAGTTTACCAGCAGTGGTTTACAAACGGGCAGAATTCAAGGGATAACGACCTACCCTGGCATCATTTATCGGGCTGAAAGATATCGACCGTTATCATTTTGACGGGGTCAATATTCTTCCCTACCTGAATGGTGAAAAACAACCGGATGAAGCGCCCCACGAAAATTTATACTGGAAACGGGGCAATGATATGGCTATACGGCATGGTGACTGGAAATTAATGGTTGAGTACCAGAAAGAAAATCATGATACGATGTTATTCAATCTTTCAAATGATTTGGGTGAACGGAGAGATTTAATAACTCAATACCCGGAGAAAGCAAAAGAATTACAAAAACTGTTTAAACAATGGGAACATTCACTTCCAGAAATTAAATAAAAAATGTATTTCTAACTAAAAATAACTGAGATGACATCTGGAAAAAAAATTAACAGGCGAAAGTTTATTGTCCAGACTGCTGCCACAGGACTGGGATTAACGATTATTCCGTCCTACGTACTTGGAGGTCAGGGAAAAACTGCTCCAAGTGATAAATTGAACGTTGCCCTGATTGGCTCAGGTACTCAAGCGTTGAAATTACTACCGGAATGGTTAAAACGGGATGAATTACAGTTTATTTCAGTTTGCGACCCCAACAGGGAAAGTTACGATTATCCGTTGTGGGGAAAACCGAAAGGTGAAACCCAGGGCGCTCCCGGCGGACGCGAAATCGGGCGTAAACGGATAAATGAGTTTTACGCGGGGAAAAGCGAAAAAAACTCGTATGATAGCTGTAGCACCTATGCCGATTTCAGGGAACTGCTGGAAAAAGAAAACGGGTTGGATGCCATTTTTATTATGACTCCTGACCATTTACATGCCACCATTGCCCTGGCCGCGATGAAGAAAAAATTGAGTGTTGCCACACACAAACCAATCGCGAACTTCATGCACGAAATCCGTCTGGCCTGCAACATGGCTAAAAAAACAGGAGCCGCTACACAATGTTTTGCTTTTCAGGACCCGGAAGAACTTTACAAACTAAAGACCTGGATTGACAGTGGCGTGATTGGAAAGGTGAAAGAGTTGCACCGCTGGACCAACCGCCCAATGTGGCCGCAAGGTTCGCCATATCTTCCCGAAGAAAGACCCATCCCTGAAGGTTTTGACTGGCAACTCTGGCTCGGCCCGTCAACCGACCGCCCGTATTCTCCCGGTTATACGCATACTGTTTTCAGGGGCTGGTACGAATTTGGCGCCGGATGCCTGGCCGATATGGGTTATTACGGCTTTTGGAAAGACTGGCGGGTTTTAAATTTGGGTATGCCAGACAATGCTGAGGGATCAGCCAGCTTCACATGCGAGATAAAGGATTTCAGAAGTTCACGGGTGAAAAATAACCTGAGTTACCCGCACGCTGCAACTTTATATTGGGAGGTCCCGGTTAACGGGAAAAACGAAACAATAAATGCCTATTGGTATGAAGGTGGCATCAGACCAAATACGTCAAAGTCATTGATTAGGAAAGGCAGGAAAATGCCAGCGGATGGGGTCATGTTTATTGGTGAGAAAGGAACAATCCTGGCTGGCTACGGATACGATGATCCCGTTTTACTGGATGTTAAGGATACTGATAAAGCTATTTCTTTAATAAAAATCCCGAAGGTTGAATTGATCGACCAGACAACTGAGATGATCAATGCCTTTAAAGGAATAAAACCTTCAAGGGGAAATTTTGAAAATGTTCAGACCGTGGCCGAAGCCATTTGTTTGGGTAACCTGGCCATCCGCATGAGTGACCGGTTGGAATGGGACAATGATAACCTGAAAGTGACCAACCTTCCGGAGGCCAACGGGTTCGTCTCGCGCGCGTATCGCGAAGGCTGGGAACTTTAAAAGAAAATAACTAATTTCAACAAAAATTAAAACCATGAAATACCCATGAGGAAGTTTTCACACCAACCGGAAATGAATATCAGGGTATTCCATCAGGCAATTAAAAAACAAATTATATACTGATGAAAAATTTTAATCTTGTATTGGTAGCAGGGCTTATCCTGTTTTTCTTTCCGGGCGCTGGTTTCGCCCAGAATAAGTGTGTATTTGAAAAAGAGGGTTATACACAGTTGTTTAATGGCAAAGATTTAACCGGATGGAAAATTCCGGAAGGCGATAACGGCCACTGGTCGGTAATTGATGGCGTAATCGATTACGATGCACGTTCAGAATCTAAAGGGGATAAGAGCCTTTGGACTAAACAGGATTTTAAAAACTTCAAATTACATATCGAATGGCGTTTTAAAGGCTACGGAGACCACCTGTTTCCCCTGCCAACCATTTTACCCAGCGGCGATTACTTGCGTGACGAAAATGGTAAAATTATTGAGCCACTGGGGCCAAATTCAGACTCGGGAATTCTTTTAAAAGGGGCAGGCCAGGCAAACCTTTGGTGCTGGTCGGTTGGTTCCGGTGAGTTATGGACGGTCAGAAATGATAAATCTTTGTCTCCTGAAGTCCGTGCAGCTGCAGTCCCCAAGGAAAATGCGGATAAGCCGGTAGGGCAATGGAACGCTTTTGACATTACCGTTATCGGCGACAGGGTCACAATTGTCAATAATGGCATCGTGGTCATCAACAATGCCTTGTACCCCAGTATGATTGTAAATGGGCCTATTGGCTTGCAACATCACGGTGGAATCAATGAAAAAACCGGAAAGCTTAAAGGGGCATCAAGCCTGGTGCAGTTTCGTAATATCTGGATTAAAGAACTTTAAAAAATCAGAGATATGTCTTTTGTATTTGGATAGTTCCATGAATTAAAAGAAAACAGCTATAGCTTGAAATATGGATTAATCAATTAAATCATACCAATGAAAAATTTAAATACAGGAATGATTGCAATGACTGGTTTGTTATCAGTCGGGATCGCAAGTCAACAAAGTGCCATTGCAATGGGAAAAGCCAAGACGTCGAATCCCAATATTATTGTATTTTTTTGCGACGATATGGGCTATGGGGATATTGGTCCTTTTGGACACCCCACGATTCGTACGCCTAACCTTGACCGTATGGCTGAAGAAGGGCAAAGATGGACAAGTTTTTATGCCGCTGCGCCGGTATGCACTCCTAGCCGCGCTGGACTTATAACAGGAAGGCTCCCCATACGTTCGGGCATGTGCAGTGAAAAAAAACGTGTTTTATTTCCGGATTCTAAAGGGGGACTGATTCCTTATGAAATAACCATTGCTTCCATGTTAAAAACCGCTGGTTATTCGACAGCGTGTATAGGGAAATGGCATTTGGGGGATCAACCTCAGTTCTTGCCCAATGCTCATGGTTTTGATTATTATTTTGGGATTCCATACAGCAATGACATGGATCGGGTTGATGGACCGGATTATCATGATGCCTGCATGCATCCTAAGATTGATTATTTCAATGTACCCCTTATGAGAAATTCTGAGGTAATTGAAAGGCCTGCTGATCAAAATACCATAACAAAGCGCTATACGGAAGAAGCTATTAAGTTTATCTCACAAAAAAGAGATAATCCTTTCTTTCTTTATTTGGCCCATTCGATGGCCCATGTTCCATTATTCCGGTCAAAGGACTTTGCAAATAAAAGTTTAAGGGGAATTTATGGAGATGTTGTCGAAGAGCTGGACTGGAGTATGGGGGAAATATTAGATAAACTAAGGGAAACGGGGCTCGATAAGAATACCCTTGTCATATTTACTTCTGATAACGGTCCCTGGACTATTTTTAATGAAAACGGAGGTTCCGCTGGTTTGCTAAAAGGCGGTAAAGGTTCAACCTATGAAGGGGGAATGAGGGAGCCAACGATCTTCTGGTGGCCGGGTAAATTAAAGCACACGGTAATCATGGACTGCGCTTCAACGCTTGATTTATTTCCAACATTCTGTAGTTTAGCTGACATAAAAGTACCTTCCGACAGGATTTATGATGGTTACGATTTATCTCCTTTAATGTTTGGGACAGGCAAAAGTAAGCGCGATGTTATTTTCTATTATCGGGATACTGAAGTCTTTGCTGTTAGAAAAGGTGACTACAAAGTTCATTTCAAGACACAGGATGGTTATGGTCAGTCTAAACCCGTGATTGAGAACCCTCCTTTATTGTACAACATCAATGTTG
>JAMDDG010000079.1 GCA_023488865.1 Bacteroidota bacterium
TCGTGTTGGCGGGCCAACGACCGACCAAAAACTCAAAAAAGGCCAACAAAAAGTTGTACACTTTGCTCCGGATTCAATTGTACACTATAGTCCGGATCGTGTTGTACACTATAGTCCGGAATATTCAATATTTTGAAATTTCATGATTTTTAAAATTTTCATATCTAATCTGATAAATGAGCCAAAATAGTTTTGAATAGTTCACACTGTCATCCTCGGAATTTTGAGATTTAAGTACATCAAGCTCAGATAAAAATTCTGCTTCAGATGTGGGATTGCCTTCAGAGATCATCTTCCACCACAAATAATCAACTTCGAGGTATTGTGCGATATTGTTCGAGTTTTTTCTTAAAGAGTCAATTTTGATTTGAATATCTCCAAATTCCTGATTGTATATCTTTTTTACAATCATGTCAATCTCAGCAGGTTGACAGTGTATCTCTGACGAAATAAGCAAAATTATCAGCGACAACAAATATTTTACCCTAACCCATGGTACAAGATTCATGATTATTTGATTTGTTTAACTGAATAGACTTGTTCAAAAGTTTGTAATATGTTTTGATAAATATCATTTCTTTTTGCCAATTGCTTTTCAAGAGTAAGCCTTTCTGCTTTATTGGCTCCACCTAAGTAATATCTTTGAAACCAGGGTAAAATTGTCACAAATGATGTGACCGTGGAGTATTCTCTTGCGAGGAAAACCGCTGCTAACAAGAGCCCATCGAGTAAAATGGCAGAATTTAGACCCTCTTTTATCGAGCCCGAATAAAATTGCCCTGTCCCGGGAAGAACTAAACTGAGAAAATAGGCTGTGTGTGGGTTGAATCTCTTTTCAGTCTTCTTAATCGCATAAAAATCTCGCTTAATAACCGAATCATTTTTAAAGGAAAGTTGAAACAAGCATTTATTAAAGAATGTTTCTGATAACTTATCCTCATGCAATCCGAAATAAGCAATTCCCCTCAGGAAATTTAGTTTAACATCGTGGTAATTATTTTTGGCGGAATCAATATTCATCATTTCCGAAATGGCAAGGACATAATTCTTTTCCAGAATTAATGCAAATGATTTTCCAAGGATTGCCTCCGTCTTTATGCTGTCTGAGTTTGAAGAAAAATAGGTCCTGTCATAAAATTGAATGCATTGATCGAATTTATTCTGCTTAAAGTAGCAATTTGCAATTTTAAGACAGATCTTATCCGGTTCTTTACTGCCAAAGAACAATGCTCTATTATATTCATTTGCAGCGAGTTCATATTTCCCCTTTGCAAATAACTGATCTGAAAAGCGTACTATTTCATCAATATCCTGACAAAATAAGGATTGAGAAGATAAATTAATTATCAGTAAGAATAAAACTACGGGTTTTCTCAACCAATTCATCCTCTTTCAATTTATTATATTTTATTACCGCCTGGGTACTACCATAAATATTACCGGAATAGTACATTACTGCCATTGTCCCCAGGAACCACGGATAGAAGCCATTCCCATTATTTTTAAATCCCCGGACTGAAAAAAATGCGGCTGATGAGGTCATGAAAAGTGAGATTATACCATCTTTCCACCTGCCTGCATATACTTTTCCGGCACCGGGAATACAAACCGAGAGCAACCCAGCCAATAATGGACTTTTTTTCTTTAATTGAACTCCTTGATTGTTTATCTCTAAAAGCGTTTTATTAATTGGTATATTGGAAGATGCCTGATATTTGTAGGCATCTTTCCAATCTTTTCTGAGTAAAAATGAAGAAAGTTTGTAGTCTGAATTTTCCCTTAAAATTGAATTTTTTTCTAAAAATTCAGTTGCATCCTGATATTTACCATTCTGCACCAGTAGTTTTAAATATTCGACACTGAAAGCTGGGTCCATATCTTGAAAGCTTACTTTACCATTGAATCGTTGAAAGGTATTGACTGCCTTATCAAATTCGTTGGTTTTTCTGTACACCTTGCATAGATACAGGTATGATTCACGGTCTTCAGGTTTAAGAAAAACACATCTTTCAAATTCTTGTGCTGCGAGATCCAACTGATTTGAGCTGTACAAATATTTCCCGAAAAGAACTGAATTTTCGTAATTGTATAGATCTTGCGAATATGAATCAAATGAAGCGAGAAGGAGTAAGAAAATTAGTTTAGTTTTCAATGGGATCAAAAAATTTACCAGTGAGATTATCTATTTTATAGGTACCAGGTGATACCAATGGATGGCATCTCATTACCCGGTCAGAAATTTTCAGAAAAGCGTTTAGCTTATTTTTTTCATGGCGAATACATTCGATGGCGTAAACAGAACATGATGGATAAAAAACACAAGCGTCAATATCCTGGGAAGAGATAAATTTTTTGTAAAAAATAAATACGGCAGAAAAAGTACTCTCAATTTCATTTTTATTTCCTTTGGCAAACTCTGCAAAATTGATTTTTTCTTCAGGCATAAATAATGGTTTAGCACATTTTATATCTTCCAGGAATTGCGCGTTGCAATTATTGTAAGATATAAAGAGCATAATCATTAATATCGTGCAAGTAGTAAGAATCTTCATGGTAATTTTTGAGTAATTTTGAAATCATAATCGTTGTCATGCCCTGATTCGTTAATCTGAACCTTGCTGAATTCAATCATCTGATAGCTCTTTTTATTAACAAAATAACCGACAGTCAAAATTTCCTGAGGTACCTGCATCCCATTAATGAAAGAATAATTTTTGAAGACCTGACGACTAATGAGTTCGTCTTTATTATTATATATCAAAACTGATTGCAGTTTCTTATCGGATGTAGCAATTAAGATTTTCCCCAACGGGAAATTATTGCTTTGAGGAGGAATCCATTTAGTAATAATTGAGCCGTTAGATTTCTCAGCATTAGAAATTTTAAAACTTGAATTTTTCAATCCGAAGTCGGGAAGATCGTTATTTAAAATAAAATGAAACATTGAAAGCTCTGGTTTTAAAGGGTTTCCCTGTACGGAAATTAATTTAGTATTTACGAACTTATAAACAAGGGTATCTACTGAAACATAAAATTCCTTTTCAGGGAAAGAGATGGCGTAAAGAACTTTTTTGATGCTTTTATCGTAACAGACGGTCCCTTTAGTATATTGAATAATGCCTTCAGCATTTTTTACTTTGATGGTAATGTCGGCTTTAAATCTAAAAAAACTTTGACAATAACCTTCTACAGAAATTAGGATGAACAGGAAAAAGAATGAGATTTTGATTAACATAAAGCCACGATAAAAAAATAGCCAGTGGAAACCTTATCTACTGACTATCTAATATTATTATTAAATGGAAATAAGTATCTTAATACCCATAATAGCTAGTCCCAGTTGATGCTGTTGCTGCTGTTGCTGCAAAAAGTACTACATATAAAACAACCTCGACAGCAGTTCCAACGAGACATCCATACAATGCTTTCTTTGTTTGTGCTTTGTTATTATCTGTTACAAGATAAACTATTAACATACCAACCCAACCTAAAACGCAACCCCATAGAAAAGACGGGATTCCGAAAGCAGTTTCATCAGTTCCAGTAGTAGTTAATGGCAAAGATGTGGTTGCAGAAACTCCGTTCAGAATGGAACTGTTTTCCCTGCTGATCTCTGAATATGTTGTACCATTATTCACCGTTAAATACTGATCTAAGGCAGAAACACCCTCGAATGCAGTGTAGACTTCAGAATCGTCAAACTGGGTTATGGTTTGGATATCACTCTGTGTGATAGCATTTGCTGTGCTGATGCTATATGCAAAAGTTTGCATTGTCATCATCATCACAGCAAAGAAAATACAAAACGACTTAAGGATAATTTGTTTCATAAGCTTGATTTTTAAAATTATAATAATGATTATATAACAAAGAAAATTTATTACCAGTCTTTTTTTACTTTTGAAGTGTTCAAATCTAACTCTCTGACCAATTTCGGTAACTCTTTATTAATGTTTTTTAACCACATTTTTTTCCACAAAGTTTTCTCTAATGGATCTTCTTTTAGTTGATTATTAGCTGTATATTGGATAATAAAGTTTGTAAGAAAAAGTCTGTACTTATTATCCTTTAATTCAATTCGAACTCTATATTTTACTTTCTGCCCACTCAATGTCCCCAAAGAATAGTATCTCGAAGCAATAATTTCAGAATTAGTACCTTGTTCGATATTATAGTTTAATGTTAAAATTCTATTTTTCAATGTCTCGATCAGATTTGAGTCAGAAAAATTGATCACTGAATCGTATTCATAGATTCCATCATCATTTAATTTCAGTTCTTGGCCGAATGAAAAGAATGATGCACAAATGAAAGCAATGAGAATTACACTTTTCTTCATAATAAATTGGTTTATTTTCTTCCTACTCGTAAGGCTTTTCGGTTCCACCCCGTTTTTTGAGTGGTTTCCGGACTCCACTTGTTTTTTATATGTTTTACTCTGATAAATTATAGTATTCTTTAATATCATTGTAATTTTTAGCATTTAACAACTTCGGCATATTGTAGTTTTGACCAGCAAGACCCTGAATAACAACGATCTTAAATGTCATAGTGGTTGCTGGAACAACTGTTTGAGTCATGTCTGAATCCTCTTTCCAAATTGTAATTTGTCCAACAGAATAAGCATAAGTATATTTGGAAAAATATGAGCTGGTAATAAAGTCAATCCAAGGGAAAGCTGTCCATCCACCACTACTATTACTCATAAAAACTAAAATAGCCCCGTTATTATTAATGTCTTGCGTAATATAACTTGCAGTTAAATTTGCATATAATCTAGGATCGGTCTTTACCCAACTTGATGTACTTACATTGTAGGTATAGGTTTTAACATTGGCATTCCCATTTTGACCAGCTACACCTTGAATCCCTTGTATCCCTTGAGCTCCGGTTGCCCCAGTTGATCCTGTTGCTCCATTAGTTCCATTGGCTCCGGCGGCTCCTATATCGCCTTTTGCACCAGTTGCTCCAATGTCGCCTTTTGGACCAATTGGCCCTGTGCAGGATGCAATTAAAATTCCAATTACAAAAACCGTGACTTCAAATAATGTTTGAATCTTTTTTTGAGCTTTCATAAATTTATTTAATACAAATCCCATCAATAATAGGTAAATCCAAATTTTGCTCTTCTTTTTCATGTCAAGCTATTTTAAAGGTTAATATATTGATTAACTTTCTTTACAACGCAAATATTGTATTTGGTACACAATGACATACTTTAAAATCATTCAATTTAATAATTCGGCGATCTTCTGTTAGGTAATATATTGGTTTAGTTATGTTTGAACGTGTCGTAACAGAAGAAGCCCAAATGTAGCACACAAAAAAAAACTAAATATGGCACATGTGCCATATTTAGTTTTTTTTTTCTACAAAACTTGCTGCTATGACACCAAGGCAGCAAAGTGATCGGATATTAATATTTGACAATGAGGGCATTAAAGCATTTGCCCTTCAGCTGAAGAAGATTCGAAAAAGGGAAGGTTATACACAGAGTCAACTTGCCTTCGAATCCGGAATAACTTTGAGCCAAATTGCCAGAATTGAAACCGCAAGGATCAACCCAACCCTGAGCACTGTCTTTACACTGGCGAGAACCTTAAATGTTCCACTGACAGATTTATTTAACTTCGAGTTGGCGCCGAAAGAAAAATAGGACAGCGGATAAGTGAGATTTTTTAAGTCAATTGTTTCCAATATCCAAGGGAAGGAATGTCTTCACAATTTTTGCCCGTCAGGGCATCAAGTTCCATAGAAAAATTGGTTGTCGAATTCTGTTTTCCCGGATGGGAATACACAATAATTATATGTATCTTAAATGGAGCTAATTAATGAATTCGATCGGTGAATGTCTATCCCCTGGCGGGGAAATGCAATCTTTGAGCCTCTCTTTCTATTGAACTTGATGCCCTGACGGGCAAATATTGTTTTGGAACTTTTAATCAACTGACGGGGTCACTCTTAGTCACCCCGTCAGTTTTTATGCTTTTATATCCACAAGCCACGCCAGTCAAGGACTCCAGAAGGAATACAAATAATTTAGTGGTAAAGATCTTTTAAATCCGCCTCCGCCAGTTGAACCAGAAAATCAGCAATCTTTTCGGTCAGATATTGGAAGAACCGCTCCCCTTTTTCGGCGGTAGCCTTTCCCGGATTTCCGATGCCGGTATCTTCTGTCACTTGGCTCCACCTTCTTTCGGCCCAGGCCCAGCCCTGGTTTAATGCTTCTACCCTGAATTTTTTGGCATGCCCTTTCCCGGCATTTTCGAGCGATAACAACAACTCGGGGAAAAGATGCATCATCAGACTGGTCTCCACTTCACCGGCATGCTC
>JAMDDG010000401.1 GCA_023488865.1 Bacteroidota bacterium
GATACATTTGGAACTGCTGAAAGAGAACTTTCAGGAATAAACTGCATATTGAACGTTTTATCGCATGACTTGCAGGATATGCAGAAAGAATCGTATGTCTTTAACCTGGGGGAAAATCATGTAATTGCCATTGGAAATGGGTTGAACGATGCGTTGATGGTAAAGTGTGCGGCGCTGGGAATTGTTGTCGTACAAAAAGAAGGCGCTTCTATGGAAACTTTGCTAAATGCTGATATTGTATGCACCAATATTTTGGATGCCTTTGAATTGTTATTGAATCCACAAAGAATTGTGGCAACTTTAAGAAAATAAAATTTCGCATTACTAGTAAATATCATTTATTAATAACTTGAAAAATAAACAATTATGAAAATTTCAAAAGTAGAAGCAATGGAAATCCTCGATTCAAGAGGAAACCCCACCGTGGAAGTAAATTTGGAACTGGAAGACGGCACCACAGCCCGCGCAATGGTTCCGAGCGGTGCATCAACAGGAGAGCGCGAAGCCTGCGAACTGCGCGACGGCGATAAAAAAAGGTACGGTGGAAAAGGTGTATTGAAAGCCGTTGACAACGTGAACAGTATAATTGCCAAAGAAATTGTTGGCAAAAGTTTCGTCAGCCAGCGCGAACTCGATTACCGGATGATTGAAATGGACGGCTCGTCCAACAAATCGAATTTGGGAGCAAATGCTATTCTTGGCGTGTCAATGGCGTATGCCCGTGCCGAAGCCATGAGCGCCGGGATTCCGCTTTACCAGTATTTAGGCGGGAGCAATGCCCATTTGTTGCCCGTTCCGTGCATGAATGTGATCAATGGTGGAAAACATGCCGACAATAACGTGGACTTTCAGGAATTTATGATTGCACCGCATGGTGCGCCCTCATTTACCGAATCAATCCGCATGGGCGAGGAAGTGTTTCATGCCCTGAAAAGTGTGCTCAATGCCAAAGGGTACAGCACCGGTGTGGGCGATGAAGGTGGTTTTGCCCCCAACCTGAAATCGAACGAGGAAGCGGTTGAAGTTATTTTGGAAGCCATTGTCAAAGCCGGTTACAAACCGGGCGATGAGGTAAGTATTTGCCTCGATCCTGCCGCCAGCGAACTTTGGGAAGATGGGAAATACAAACTGTTCAAAAGCACCGGGAAATTGCTTACCAGCGACGAAATGATTCAGTTGTGGGAAAGTTGGACAGAACAATATCCAATCGTTTTGCTTGAAGATGGTTTGGCCGAAAATGACTGGGAAGGCTGGGTAAATTTGACCAAAGCGCTTGGCAATAAAGTTGAACTCGTCGGCGATGATATTTTCTGCACCAACAAAGTTATCCTGGCCGAAGGAATCAAAAGGGGTGTGGCCAATTCCATCCTTATAAAACTCAACCAGATTGGAACAGTTACCGAAACGCTCGAAACCATTGAACTGGCCTACAAAAACGGGTATAACTGTTTTGTTTCGCACCGCAGCGGCGAAACGGTTGACAGTTTTATAGCCGACCTGACTGTTGCCGTGAATGCCGGTCACCTGAAAACAGGTAGTGGTTGCCGCGGCGAACGCGTTGAAAAGTTTAACCAGTTGATGCGCATTGAGCACGAATTGGGCAAGAGTTCAAAATTTGCCGGAATTAAGGCATTTAAAAATGTTTAATCATTGTCAGGGAGGGACTTGATTGCCCTCCCTAAAAATATTTCCAGATGAAGTTATTTAAAAAATCCCCCTGGGCGTTCATCATTTTGATTGGTGTAGTCAGCCTCTTTTCTGATATGACCCACGAAGGCGCACGTGGAATAACCGGTCCTTTTTTGGCTGCATTAGGTGCAAGTGGCGCCATTGTCGGGTTTGTTGCCGGTTTTGGCGGTTTTGGCGAACTCATGGGGGCCGGTTTTGCCGATTATCCGCTCATTGCTTTTCATTTCGAAAAAACTTCACAGGTTTCCACCGAAATGATCCCGGTGATGTATGCCGTTGCGATGGGTGTTGACGCGCTGGCTGCTCTTTTGATGGACTGGTTGTACGATTTTTCCATTTCCGGACTGATTGCCTTCTCGTTAACCATTCAATTGGCTTCGGTCCCGTTTTTTATCAAGCTTTCGTATCAAAAACTAAAATAGTTGCTTTGATAAAACTCAATCCAGATAGTAACTCTTTAGTCCCGTATAAATTGGCGAACCTTGAAAAACTGAATACTTCCGTTGAAGTTACAGAAAAGTTACTTTACAAACGGGACGAATTTTATTTCAACAGGGTTTTCGTTTCTCTAAATAGCAGTATTTTAAACCACTCTTCCATTAATTTCAGCCAGGAGATATTAAACGATCCGCAATTTCTGACCAATGAACCCAAATACCGGGAAGCAAAAAAAAATGAAAAACTATACCGTTATAAGGTCACTTCGGATAAAAAACAGCAGGATGAAAACTACAGGTTTGGGAATTGCAGATCCAATTGCTTCCAACGGTAATATTTACCCCGGATATTCCTGCCATTTTTTTGCGTACATCGAGCATAAACTCTTCACGCGGCCTTTCACCAAGCTTGAAGGTAACATCAATCTCAGCGCCATTTACACCCAAAGCATGTTCGTCAAGCTCAGCACGTCCCTGGCGGCGGGTTACCGATTTTACTTCAGGAACAGACATCAATGTTTTTTCAACCAGTGCACCAAAGAATCAGTTTCTTTGCGTTCATAGCGCCGCACAACAGTTTCTCGTCTCCCTCTTCCCTCTTCCAACGCCGGCCCGCAAATCCAACCCTTCGACCTGCTCAGGGACCGAATCCAAAATTCCTACCGGTGAAACCCTTCCCCTATATATTCCAATCCTGTTGCCAAACCGCTTCTCCAGTAACTCCACTGGTGGGCGCCATCCCGGACACGGTATTCGTGGGGCAATCCAAGTTTGCGCATCTCAATGTGCAGCAAGGAATTTCCGTTAAAAAGAAAGTCATCATCCCCGCAATCGATCCAATAGCGGACGGTACGGAGCTTTTCCAGGGGGACACTGTGGATCAAATCAAGCGGGCTGTTGGCTTTCCATGCTTCGGTAAGACGTTCCTCCCCCTTCAATCCTTTTCCGAAAATATTGCCAAAGAAACGATCATAGTCTTTGTCTGGCTGCTTCACAATCTCTTCATCCGAGAAGGTACCGGAACTCAGGGCAACGCAGGTAGAAAACAGTTCGGGGTGCCGCATCGAAATTTTCAGGGCGCCGTAACCGCCCATCGACAATCCGGCAATGGCCCTGAACTCTCTTTTGGCACGAATCCTGTACTCCTTCTCAATGGCCGGCATAAATTCCTGGGTAAAAACATCTTCCCAGTTGTCTTTTTTGTCGTAACTATTGCAATACCAGGTTACCCGTCCATCCGGGATAACCAGGATACAGGGAGGGACCTTCCCTTCAGCCACACCTTTGTCAACAATCTGGTTGGCCTGGCCAAACTGGATCCAGCCAGTCTCGTCATCCGAATAACCATGCAACAGATAGACGACAGGATAACTCCGCTGATTAACCGAATAATCAGCCGGCAGATAGACAGAATACTTCATTTTTACACCTGATTTTGAAGTAAATGTCAAAGATTCGATCACTTTTCCCCCTTGCGGGAAAGCGGTAAACGAGCAAAGCAGAAAACTGAGAAAAAGAAGCAGATTTTTCATTGGAAGAAAATTTCTTATTTTTCCACAAATCTAACAAAATCGTCTCGTTTTGCTATCTTTGGTTCCGGATTCTAATCAACTTAAAAACACACAAAATGATGACACTCCTCTTTGGATTTATCTTCGGAGCACTGCTCCAAAGCGCCAAATTGAACCGTTTTGATACCATAAGCGGCATGGCTACCCTTGAAAATTACAAAGTTGCCAAGGCCATCGCGTTGGCAATTGGCGTAGGTGTGATCCTTTTAAATATTGAGATCGGCCTGGGGCTCGCCTCCTACCATCTTAAACCCCTGATCATGGTCGGGATTGTACTCGGCGGACTTATTTTTGGTACCGGGATGGCCATTTTGGGATATTGTCCGGGAACCGTGATGGTCTCCGCTGGCGAAGGTTCGCTGGATGCCATGGTGGGTATCCTTGGTGGATTGGCAGGCGGGTTGTTTTACACGCTGATTTTGCCTTCTGTCAGTGGAATTCTTGGCCCAAATGTCGGAACTTTCTCCTTGTTCACCGCGCTGGGCAGTTCGCCAATGATCTTTTATCCGGTTATGGTCCTGTGCGGGTTGGCGTTTATCGCGGCAGCTTTTGTCATTCATCGTTTGGATAAAAGTCCGGATAAAAGCTGGATCATTGCCGGAACCGGTATTGCCATCCTGAATGCTTTCGTTTTTTATTATGCCAACCGTCCCATCGGCGCTTCTACCTCTTTTCCCTATTTAGCAGACAATATTTTTGGGGCCGTAAACAACAATTATTTCAAACAAATCAGTGAACCAGGCAGTTGGGAGGTAATATTCCTGGCCGGTAGTTTTCTATCGGGATTGGTAATTTCGCTTTTGCGGAAAGATTTTAAGATCCGGATGATCCATGATAATTGGGAAAGATACAAAGGGAATAACTACGGGAAACGTGCTTTTTGGGCCTTTTTCGGCGGCTTTATCCTGATTTTCGGCGCACGCATGGCTGGAGGCTGCACGTCAGGCCATATTATTTCAGGCGGGATGCAGCTGGCTGCCAGCAGCTTGGTATTTGCCGCCTTTGTATTTGCCGGATTGTTACTGACAGGTAAATTCTTCTATACCAGGAAATGACGACCCGTAATTTTTTGGCTTTCGATCTGGGCGCCTCCTCGGGAAGGGCCATGTTAGGGACTGTTTCAAATCAAAGGCTCAAACTTACCGAGATCCATCGGTTCGAAAACCGCATGGTCGAAATTGACAACCATTTCTACTGGAACATCTTCTCCATTTTTGATGAACTGAAAACCGGATTAAAAAAGTGCATCCGCGATTTTGGTATCCAGCCCGATTCGATTGCCATTGATACCTGGGGCGTCGATTTTGCCTTTATCGACCGGGAAGGGATGATTGCCTCGCTCCCTTTCGCCTACCGGGACCATCGCACGGATACAGCCATGGAGGAGTTCTACAAGATTATACCCAAAGAGGAACTTTACCTCATGACCGGTATTCAACTGATGCAATTCAATTCGCTTTTTCAGCTTTTTGTCAACCATCAAACCAAATCACCTCAGTACGAAACAGGCAAAGATTTGCTCTTCATGCCCGACGCCCTCTCCTATCTCTTCTGCGGGGTAAAAAAGAATGAATTTTCCATCGCTTCCACCTCCCAGCTATTGAAACCCGGGAAATTGGCCTACGAGGAAAAACTTTTCAAAGCCATGGGCGTTGATCTGTCTATCATGCAGGAGATTGTCCTGCCGGGCACGCTGCTGGGGATGATCAAACCAGAGGTGCAAAAAGAGACCGGCAGCCGTGCAATACCGGTAATCGCCGTTGCCTCGCACGATACAGCATCGGCCATCGCGTCGGTGCCCGCTTCCGGGAAAAACTGGGCTTATATCAGCTCTGGCACCTGGTCCCTGATGGGAATCGAATCAGACAAACCACTTATATCCAAAGAGATACTTAACCTCAATTTTACCAACGAAGGAGGAGTGGAAGGTACAACCCGATTCCTGAAAAACATCATGGGAATGTGGTTATTGCAGGAGTGTCGCAGGGTATGGTCGCAAGAGGTAAATTACTCTTGGAATGAAATGGTTGATTTAAGTACTCGCGCACAACCCTTTAAATGCCTGATTGATCCGGATGATACAAATTTCCTCAATCCGGCAGATATGCCTGAGGCCATTACCAATTATTGCCTCAAAACCGGACAAACGCCTCCGCAATCGCATGGCGAATTCATCCGTTGCATTTTTGAAAGCCTGGCGATGAAGTACCGGCTCACCCTTGATTCCATCCGGTCGGTAATTTCCTATCCGATCGAAAAAGTGCACATTATCGGTGGCGGCGCCAACAACGAATTGCTCTGTCAATACAGCGCCAATGCCCTTGGGCTGCCCGTTGTTGCCGGTCCGATAGAAGCAACGGCCATCGGGAACATCCTGATCCAGGCCAAAGCGATGCATTCGGTCGATTCCCTGGAAGGGATACGGACGATGGTAAGAAACTCTTTTGACACCAAAACCTTCGAGCCACAGGATCCTTCGCTCTGGGAAACGCAACTGGAACGGTTTAGGAAGATTGTGAACTGAACTGCATTTCACCTGGATTATTGGCCTTTTCACCGGCATCTTCTCCTCTTCCGTTGATTTTGATTTCTAA
>JAMDDG010000461.1:0-3157 GCA_023488865.1 Bacteroidota bacterium
GGAATGGAATACCCTCCCTGAAGCGCGATAAATGGTAATGCACCCTCGTTACGGAGAAAATACCTGAAGTCGGCAACTACAGGCAGATAAGTTTCGTTAAAGAATTCAACGCCCACGCCTATGCCCGCTGAAAATCCAGTTTCAAATTTCCAACTGTTGATATTCAGGAGGGTGAAGGGTGCATTTTTGTAATTAGCTGAATTACCAGCTAAAACACCCATTTCGGTGAGGTTATAATAACCATTTTTCTGTGGAATCCGGATTTTTCCCCGTTGCACAATGCTATCGATCTTTTCCTGCTCAAAGACCCAGATATTCCGGTCGGGGGTCTTCAATTTGATCAAACGGCCAGGCTCCTGCAGAACAATGTTGCCACGCACGATGCTCCCGTTTTTCAGGTAAACGACATCCCGCTTGCTTTTTTGTGCAAAAAGCGTCAGCGAAAAGAATATTGCGAAGATAATGGTTAAGATTCTCATGGTTAATTGGTTAATAATGGATTTTCAACTTTTCCGGCGAAGAGAATCGCCCCGGTATCTTCTTCCATGATAAAAAAGAGGAAAGGCCGGGTTAAGTAGAAGCTGGGAGGATCAAGCGGCATGCTGGTAGCCCCTATGCCGACGGAGGTTACTGCTGCAGCTTCTGTCCCTGACTCGCTAACATCAATAAAGGTTTTGTGGATTACTTTCGTGATGTAGAGTTTTTTATCGGGATTAATGGCCGAAAAATTGGCATAGTTAGGGTCAAAAGCAATTTTCATTCCCAAAGAAATCAGGATATCGTTCAATGTTTTCCCCCACGAAAATTTCCATTTTGGGATCCATACAGGAACTTTTGTTTTGTTTTGGAGTCCTGCCATCAGGGTTGCCCAGTTAGCTGAATTCAATTTTCCGGCTACCTGATCCGGTGTATTCCCGATATCGGGAAGAAGAAAAACCATTTGAAATTTGTCGGCGCCGTAAGGCATTTTCAATGCTTTGTACCCTGACTGTACCGAATAGCCAAAACTATTTTCCATCTTCATCATGGGTGCTGCTACCGTTGTTTTATTCGAACAGTTAAACTGCTCATTCACAGTCTTGGATGTTTCAAATTGATATTTCCACTTGCCGTTAAAATAGATAGCATTGATCAAAAACATGACCTCATTGTCCGAAATGTTGTCCAGGATCGAGGGGATTTTTCCATTGGTTTTGTCTTTCACCCAGTTGTTGATGGTAGTCAGCGCTTGTTGGTTGAAATCGATCGTTTCAACCCGTGCGCCGTAATATTTTTGATTAACGGTGATAAATGGTGCTAAGACGGGGAAATCTTTCCTGATCCAGATCGAATTGGCAATGTTCATCACCACACTTGGATCGGCTTTCATCAGGGCAGAAGTCAGGTTTTGGTTGACTGCGTTGATTTCCTCATTGGTCAACCCTTCCAGTCCAAGGGTTTTCAGCATCGCCTCCTGCGTAGTTCCGGAGGCCCCGTTGAGCGTCATCGAAAGCGCAGTCGAGACACTCAGCGGGGAAATCATCCTGTTCTCAGGTGTACCGTCAAGGCACTTGTTTAACAGGGAAAAACTAAAATCATTGCTGGCATGCACCAATTTCAACGACTTTTCGTTCATAACGATTTTTTCCCCTCCGGGTGAAGGGGCTATATCCTTGGTACAACCTACCGTGAAAAGGGTACACAAAAGAGCTAACATGTAATATTTTGCAAACATAAGTCAAAGAGTTTGGTACTTAATTAAAGATGGAAGAACAAGTTCAAAAGTTGCAGAAAAAGAAGAATAATGTGAAAATGTGAAAATGATAGATTGTGACCGACTGTTCAGTAGAACAATTTTGTATGAATTGGTAACAAGAATTTCCACATTCTCACATTTTCACATTTCCACATTATTTAATATTCATCATCCAGTCAACGACCTCTTTGGCATTTGGGGCAAGGTTTTCCTGCGACCAATCCCCGGTCATGGAAAGGATCACCCGTTTGTACCTTTTTCGATCGGATTCGTAGAGATAAAAAGCATAAATACGTTCACCGGCATCGGCCATCGTATTTTTAGGTGTTGACATTGGACCATCAACACAGCTTATCGCTTTGAAGGAATAATGTGACTGCTTGTATGGATCAATATGTTCCAGGAGAGAATCGCAAACGCTCAGGTTTTTCTGCATATCTATCTCAGAGATGTAACCAAGCGAATCCGGGAATACCCATGGTGCATTCTTCTGAAATCGTTTCACAAGGCCCGCCCCATCCATCATCCAGCCGTTGTGGCTATATCCCCATGCATGGTTGGTATATTCTGACTGAAAGATAAGTGGATGAACCAGAACTGGCGAATGGAACTCCTCCCACCCAAACTCATTTACCTGGATACATCCCGCAAGGAAAGTCAGCAGAACAGCAGATAAGATAAAATTTTTCATTGAATAATATTTTTGTTTTTAATCAATACGAATCGGAGTCAGGGAAACGCTACATTGTACCAAGTTTTTTCCTGAATTGTTGGACATTTGAATTTGAATTTTATCGATATGGTCAAGTCATTTCTTGTGTTATGTCGTTAGAACAAAACAATGTCATACTTTATTACCTCCTCATTTTGACCTCCCCCAACCCCTCCAAGGGAGGGGAGAAAAGCGCTGATCTTGATCAGAACATGAATCTGAAGTCTCCCCTTTGGGAGATTTAGAGGGGTCAAATTAAGGAATTCAGCAAATAAAAATGATTCATTATTTCTTTCAAGAACTTAGAATGAAATCTTGAAATTTATCCCGGTAGTGGTATGGTTCAAATTTCCCGGCGCCTGCCAGGAAGCAGGAATTTTTGCATAAGGTTCAAAATGGATATAGATCCTGCTTGACAATTGTTTTTCAAATCCAACCATAAAGTTTATCCTACCCGCAAAATCGAATGTTTGAGGGGGCGTAACCGTATTTTGGGTGACTGACACCTGGTTAACAAGGTTGTATGACTTTATTTCCGTTAGCCCGTCATAGGAAGTCACGGGAACAAGCAACTGCGAATAGTTCGTATTTTTATTTTCCTGCCGTAGATAGACCATGGAGGACAATCCGGCTGAAACATAATAAGAGTGCGATTTTTCAGAGACAAACTTCCAGGTAATATTTACCGGCAAATCCAGATTGATCAGCTT
>JAMDDG010000461.1:3736-6276 GCA_023488865.1 Bacteroidota bacterium
TGTAATGTTTGTAATTTGCCCATTCGTAGTCCGCAGGGTGTCCTTTTTCTCAAAATGGATAAAATTGGAACCGGCATATACTGCCAGCAGACAAGCAGCTACTCCGGAAGCAATTCGCAAAAAGAGCTTTCTTTTTTTGTCCTTTCTTTTTTGCAAAAAATTCTCCCAGGAACCCGGGATATAGTCTGCTTCGTAACTATCCAGGGATTGTTTTATTTGAGCGAAAATTTCGCGCTCGGTTTTATTGTTTTTTATCATCTTTCTAAAGAATTAACCGGAAACAATTCCCTAAGTTGTTTTTTGGCCCTTGTTAAATAGACTCTCGATGAACTAATTGGAATTCCCAGTTGTTCAGCGATCTCTTCATGACTAAATCCTTCAATTTCGTACAAGCAGAAAACAGTTTTGTGGAAATGGGGTAAAAGATTTAGCATTTCAATGATATCTTCCGCTCCCAACTTGCTTATTACATTGGGTGACTCATCCTGAATTGCCAGTTTCTCAGTTTCAATGAACTGGTGATTTTTGTTGTTTCGTCTCAAATAATCGATCGAGGTGTTGATCACAATTTTGCGTAACCATCCCGCGAACGGTTTTGATGTGTCATATTTTTCGATTTTTGAAAATACTTTCACAAAACTATCGTTCACAACCTCAAGGGCATCCCTGCGTTGACGATTATAGATCAGCGCAACCCCTAAAGCATATCCGAAGAATTTTTTATACAGGACTTCCTGCGATTTTCCATTCTTCTTAATACATCCCTGAATGATAAATTCTAAATTCTCCTCTTTGTTACTTTCCAAAATGCAATCTCATTGATAAATTCTCCGCTATTAAATTACTCAATTACTTGAAACCGGTATATCAGAATTTTCCGTATTCGCTTTTTTTGAAGTATTACACAAGATGATTTTAACCCTTTGTGCCAACGCGGCATCACCCAGACATTCGGTCAGATTGATTGACAAAACCCGGGAGGTAGAATTTCCCTCAACTTTACAATCCGTTGTTCTTCTTATATATAAAGTTGTTCTTCTTATATATAAAAAAATGATCTCAGGATAAGGTAGCATTGCCAATCCATTCCATATCACCTCAAATTTGGAATCACCGCAACCATCGGGATAGGTAACATTAATTGTAAGTAAATCTTTGTCCCTGACAACTTTTGCGATCTCAAATAAGGCGGAATAGTCTGCCGAGCGCAACTGGTTTGCCTCATTGGAAGCTTGTGCGCTTTTCAGGAAGCTGAAGCTGGCTTTTATAGCGTTTTGAAAGGATAATTGCTCTGACGACTCCTTTTTACACGACACTAATATTAAAATCAGTGTCAACACTGCCGTTACATTGAAGATGGTACTCATTCTCATCTCTCCAATTCTGTTTACAGCTAATACGAAGAGAGATTAGGGGAACGCTACATTCAAGGTACTAATTTTGCAACTTGACTTCCGCAGAAAGCTAACGGCAAAATCTCATATCTCATGTCTTATGTCTCATATCTCAGTTCCCATCTTCCCCTGTTCTTTCACAAATATCTTCCCAATATCCTGAATGGTAGTTTCAATCGGGGTATAGCTGAAGTCGGTCATCCTTGTGATTTTTGATCCGTCGTATGCAGACCTTTTAATTGAACTTCGGACCGTATCTTTGGTTAGCGCTTGTTCCTTGCCTGTCAGCAGTGAGCCCAGTCGGGAGAGCCTCCATGCCAGCTGCAAAAGAAAGCGGTTTGCCCGGATGGTCGCTTTAGGCCGGTTGAGCGCTACCGCGATCCGGTCAAAGATTTTCCGGTAGGGATGATTTTCGGCCGACAAGACATAACGCTGATTTTTTAGAGAGTCCCACTCTTTTGACTGTATCAACGCGATAATTGCCCGCGAGACATCCCTGACATCCACAAAACCGTTGCTGCCGATGGTGTAAAACCGCAGGCCGTTCCACACGGTTTGAAACAGGAGCGGGGAACCACTGCCCCATCTGCCCGGACCGAGAATGATGGACGGATTGACAATGACACAGGATAATCCTTCCTGAACACCCCTCCAAACCTCCATTTCTGCTAAAAATTTGCTTTCGGCGTAAACAGATCGTTGCTTGTCGTTTTTCCAGGAAAAATCTTCATTGACCGGTACCCCGGAATCCTGATCTCCCAAAGTAGCGATGGAACTGACATGGCAAAAACGGGGAATTTTCAATTCAAGAGCCAGATCCACGAGATTGGCCGTTCCTTCTGCGTTATCAGACAACATGATATAACGGTCGCGCGGATCGAAAGATACTTTGGCCGCGGCATGAATGATGGTATCTATCCCAGCCATCCCTTCGTGCAAAGAGGTTTTGTCGGTCAGCTCCCCCTCGATCCATTCGATCTGCTGAAAGAGCCGGTCGGACTCCTTACTGTACCACGAAAAGATCTTTTTCACGGTAGTCAAATCAGAATTTTTCCGCTTTAGTGCGCGAACTTTGGCCCCGCTTCTTGTCAGATCAAGCAGCAAATGTGCTCCCAGCATACCCGTGCCTCCGGTAAGAAAAATCAT
>JAMDDG010000294.1 GCA_023488865.1 Bacteroidota bacterium
GTTGAAGGAACTTCAATGCGGCTTCGTAATTGTTGGCAGCGCTCGTGTAATATTGTTCCGACATATCGCCGTATTCGTAGGTGAATTTGCAAGCCATTTCGGCTAATGTTACCATCAAATCGCCAAGTAACTCCGGCGATGGTTTCAAGCTTCGAAAATCAGCGATCGCCTTTTTAGCTACAGAAAAGCGAAGCGAAGGATCAAAACGATCCGCCTCGGGATAAAACTCATTGATGATCACCGACCTGTACTTTTTGAATTTTTCCTTTTCATTCGGATTGAGTAAATACTCGAAATATTCCTTTGCCGGTTTAGAGGTATCGTACAGGCCAAGTACCTGCTCGATAACCTGCTCTTTGGTGAGCGATTGGAGGTGTTTTTTCAAGGTGGTTTTGGACATAGATGGTTCATTATTGCGGTTTGTATTTACCCCTGACAGGGTTTGGAACCCTGTCAGGGGTGGAGAATTAAAATATCATCACAACACTACTTTTTTCTTCAGTATCCAACTGCAATCCCAGTTCAACATCATACTTCCGGTCGATGATGTAGTAAGGTTGCTCTTTAATTACGTCCTTCAAAAGCAATTGAAATGCTGTAACATCGCGATGGATTCCTTCCTTGGTTATCAACGATGCAAACCGTTGCTTGGAAATAGACACTTTCAAGGATTCAGCTTTAATGAACTTATTTGCTTCCAAAAGTTCCCGATATTCATTAATCAACTTTGATGGGAGTACTTTTACACCATCAAACTGCTTTTCAAATTCCTCTTCACGATGTGAATCATAGATAAACGGAGCAAGGTTCTCCATCACGTCTGCATTCAAATGTGTATAAACTCTGTTGAAATCTTCCCTGTCTTTAACAGACCAGTCTGGATAAACCTGATCAATGTATTTTTGTAAATCGATTTCGGCAACTACTCCTGAATTATGGGATTCCATTTCGCGAAGTGCATCTAAAGTGCGGGCAATAATTTCTTCATTTTTATAAATGTATTTATCCACTTCATTGCGCTCGGAGAATACAATACAATCGCATGGTGGGCGATATTCCCCATTTACCCGATGACGGTTTACACGACCAAAGCGTTGTAGCAAGGCATCGAGTGGCGCAGGTTCGGTGAAAATCACATCGTAGTCAATATCCAAACTGACTTCAATAGCCTGAGTCCCAACTAAAAGCTTTACCTCTTCTGATTTTAGTTCTTTTTCCTTTGTGTTCCGGTCAACACCGTTAAATGCACCATGAAGCAATACTTTTCTGGAAGCTTCTAAATTGTTGTAAATGGTTTGTGCTTGTTTAACCGTATTGCATACAACCAAAACTTTATCTCCATTGGCCAGCCGTTTCTGAAAGTCAGCAATGTGATCGGTAAGCAATCCTTCAGCTACTTTAATGCGGTGTCTGATAAACGATTGATATAATGTAGTATCGGCACTAATCTCTGTAAAAGTCCCGATTGCCCCGGCAAATTCATTTTTCAGAAAGGTAGGTAAAGTAGCTGTCATCAGGCAAACATTTACATTCAGAAATCGGATTGCAAACTCGATCAATACCTTTATCTGTGCGGTTACTTCAGGATCGTAAGCATGAATTTCATCAAAAATGAAATAGCCGCCACTCATTTCAAAGATTCCTTTTTCAAATCCTTTCAACCCGAAGATCGATTTCAAAAGTTGGAACGGTGTTGCCACTTTTAAGGGTGGAACCAACGCGCGATAACTCTCTTTCAATTCCCGTTTCAGAATTTCATTTTTTACGCTGTACTCTTCTTTTTCGAAACGGCTTTCAATGTATTCCGCAAGCTTCCCGTGAACTACACCAACAATTTCATTGTTTCCGTGCATTTTATCATCCAACCGCTCAAACATGGCGTTGATGGATGCAGTAAACGGCAGAATGTAAAACGTCCGTCCTTGACCATTTTCTTTTATTTGACGGTGTAGCCACATTAAAGACGCTTCCGTTTTGCCTGATCCAGTTGGTGCTATTAAAACAATATTCCCGTTGGTTTCCGATGCTTTCTTCTGGTGAAAGTAAAGTGACCACTTGGTATCATATAAAAAGTTGAAATGCTTCTCTTCCAGAATATTCACTTTAAATATTCCAGCCGATGCTGAATGGTCGCACTGTTTCAAGGCCCCGGCGGCGAGCAGGAGCTCCTGAAAATTGACGCATGATGTATTAACAGGTTTTCGTGAATATTCATTTATCTTTTCAAAAGGGGGTGTCAATGGGTTTTGAATCAAAGAAATCCCGTAATCGTGCAATAATGAATGGACGAAATCGGTGTTCAATTTCTCGGTTTCTTCGACCCAGTCCAATTTACCATCTTCAGAAAAGGAAAACAGATCTTCTCCGTTTTTATAGGAATGTTGGATAAAGTTAAACAGAAGGTTAAAGTCTTTGTGATGCCCGGCTACAATCAGTTTCAGAAGTAATTTATCCTCTTCGGGTAAATCCAATTGATCGATAAACGGAACCGAAAACAGCTCATGCCGCTGGTGATACCAATCAGCCCGTTTCCCTGAAAGCATTTTTTGAAATTCGGAATGCGATTTTCCTAAATCGTGAAAAATGATTCCCAAACGCAACAACCTCCAAAAACGATCTGCATCATTTATAGGTAATCTGCCAAATGCTTTTCGGAGCGATTCGTACACTCGAAGACATTCGTCAATATGCTGTTTTAGAGAAATAGGAGGTCCTGATTTTGCCAAGACCTCCTGAATTATTGTTGTCATACTTGAAACTTATGAAAGAAAATATCACTATTGAATTCTTCCAAATCAGGCTTGAATCCGGTTAATTGCGAGTCAACCGGATTATTGTAAGAGATTACAGAGTACGGTTCGGTTTCCATATTTTTGCGGGGAATGGTGTTACTGAAGTATTTGGGTAAAGCCTGTATTTGTCCGGGCAAATAGTTTCCGTTGAACGGAACAACCTGACCACATATCCGGGCATTTTGTACTTCATGCAACTCCACTTCCTTGATGCTTTCAATTCCTGCCAAATCTCCACTTCGCCCCAAAAGGAGTTGGTAAGCAGGTTGTCGGAAACACAAAACCAATTCTTCATCAACAAGGAACAAGAATAGCTGGCAATCGTATAGAAACTCTCGCTGGATTACATTCGACTTGACCGAATTGTCGGGATAATTTTTATCGTTTGCTTTGATTTGATAAATCGTTTCCAGATCAATGGTTTTAATTTTAAAGTCAAAATAGTAGCCCAACTCAATTTTGCGATTCTCCAAATACTTTCCCGATGCAGCATTGATTAAGCCCATTATCGTACTCACTGGCGGAACTTCAAGCGTAGGTTGGAAACCCGAAATCAGGTTAGGATACCTAAAACTCGAAGTCCACGAGTTTATTTTAATACGGAATGCTTTCATTATTCAATCTGGGATTTCATTTGTTCGCAATATTTATCAATTGCTTCATTGACTGGTAAGATATGGACAGATGGTATGCCACTCATGGTTTTTAGTGATTCAAGCTGATTAGCAATATCATCCATAAATCCATTGCGAAGACCAATAAATACCGACCCATCGAAAGTGTCTTTATAATCTTTTAATACTTCTACCAGCCCGTCAAAATTGAAAACAACTTCATCGTCGCGTTGCCCTTTGCTACCAACTACGTGACTAAACGGATGATTTCCCGTTGTTGTGGTTGCCAGAATAATAAACTTAGGTGTTACATCGCCCATGTTGTTTGTTTGCATAGCACCACCCGAAATGGTTTTTAGTGCCTGAATTGTATCAAATATCCGCTTTTCACGAATCTCTTTTTCTAATCGAACCAGTTTTTTGGGATTTCCTTTCCCATCCAAAATATATGGATCATCAATTACTTCCGCACCATTCTTAATGGCTTCTTCTTGCAAGAAAATTGAAAGGTTTTTGAAGCCGGTACGATCGTAGTTAGAGAATGTACCAACCATAGAAAGGTCTAAACTAAACATCCCTTTCATGACTGCACAATATTCCTGCTTTTCGTAAGGAACAGCATCACCTTCCTGTCGCGACATGCTCGACCAGTTTTCTTCGGGTCTAACACTGGCTGCCGATATGATTGCAGAGTTTTTGAGAGGAGATACGCGGGTTACAGTTACATTGGTCATTTTAATATTACCTCTTGCATCTTTAACAGGTTCTCCGTTTTCATCCACTACGGCGTCTTTTGCTGCGCGCATATATCCGAAAACATCATCATCAGGATATTTAAAAGGATCGGCATTAGTAAAAGCAATTTTCCCTTCGCGTGTAATAGGTGACATGCTCCATCCTGCATTCTTCTGTAATGCTTCGCGCCACCAGTACCTCCATGCCTGGCCCGACACATACACATAATTGCGTCCGTTTTTTCGGATTGATTTGGTGGCGATTGCATTGTCATTATTACTTTGGGTATTTTTCCCGGCATTGTTTAAAGCCACGACATCTACGTCGATTAATACGAATCCTTGTGTTTTGATATTTTTCATGATTTATTAGTTTTTATTCGTTAACAACTTCATTTTCAACTTCTGATTCTAATTCAATTCTTAACTCTTCGGAAATTAAATTCCTCTCATGCAATTCCTGATAAATGGCAATTAGAAGAAGATCCCTGATCTCGGCCCAATAGGAACCATCGGGGAATAGATAATTTAAATAATCATCCAACGAGATAATTGGATGATCATTTCTATCTGCATAGTTTGCTGCGACCACGTCTTTTAACAGAAAACGTCGCAATGCTGATGCATTTTTGGCTCCATCCAGTGCTTTAATTCGTTTTTTTATTTTGTCTGCATCTTCTTCCCTGACAAGAAATGTTGCCAATTCTTTGATTTTGTTGATTGTTTCTTTTTTCATACCTATAATGTTTTGTTGATAGATTGATACTATTTCAAAGTTAAATGGATGTTTACGTGACCAACGAAGGATATCTGTTCGGATATTCTCGTCGACTAAAAGCTTGTTATAAATCCTGTTAAACCATTGTTTGTATTCGATATTGTCAATGATTTCCGTTTCTTTTGATTTTACCAGCTCAAATTTTTCTGTTTGAAGATTGTATTTTGCCCCTTTGTGTTGTCCATCGAAATAGTGTGACCGTACAAACTTTTGCCAGTCCTCGCAAAATTTTGGTTGCAAACAAGTTCTGTAAAATAGAAAAACTTTTGCAGGGAGCTGATATAGTTGTATTTCAGGACTTGCTCCAAAATTTGTGAAATGGTAAAGAGTTAATGATGGTAAAATGTTCCCTTCCCTGAAATCCCGAAGTTGCGAAAGTGTATAATCAACGAAATCGAAAATGGCGTTGGCAGGTTTGTTGAAATTAGACTTCGCTACTCCTTCAGAAAGACCAACACCAATTTCATGAAGGTTTCTTTCAACGGTCAATTTCACAAATAATTTGCTTAGTTTCTCGTTGCTGCTTTGCATTAAACCGATTCTTCCTTGTAATTGCTGGCAAGCAAAAGGTACAAAGTGCATCCTGATTAGGGCTTCCTTCGAAAGAGCAATTCCTTTCTGAAAAAAGTGATGAAAATTGATTAAGGTTCCTGAACCTGTCATTATAGAGTTGTCGCGACCACCAAAAAACAACTTGGTTTCTCGTCCGGTAATTCGGCAATACCCAACTTCAGAAGGTTCTGTTTCTTTAATCAGTGCTTCAAAATACTTTAATGTCTCTTCCGTTTTTCGCGATCCTTGAAAAGCCGGTTGAGTAATCTTTGAATTCAGAAAAAAGGCATTCAGTTTTCCGTCCCATTTCTCAACGTAGATTTTAGTGATGTAGTCAATCAGTTCCAGAATATCCTTTTCAGGGAACTTCTCCGAAAGATATTCTATGGCAAAGCCGCCTGCATCAGCAAACGGGTCGCCGGTAGACCTTGTCAGCCATTCGTAGTCAATCGTTTTGTAGGTTTGTTTCATATAATCTGGTTTATTTTTTTTACCCCTGACAGGGTTTCGAACCCTGTCAGGGGTAATTATTATTAGTCTGCTGTCACTTCCACCCACCCAAAACCCATCGAATTCTTCTCTCCAATGCCAGATGAGAGAATCAATCGATGGAGCTCTACAGGACAGGTTAGGGTAAAATCAAACATAAAGCCCCTCACTTTACTTTGTTCAGGAGTGTAAGGTTTGATGGTCACCAGCTTCGATTTTGGCGTATTATTCACTGCAAATTCGAAGTTGATCTCTTCCGG
>JAMDDG010000120.1 GCA_023488865.1 Bacteroidota bacterium
TAAACAGAGACTCCTGATCCTGAAAGGGCTTTAATATATTCCTCGGACAATTGGTAGTCGTATGAATCTTTTTGCCAAAGGTTAAATTTTTCGCTGTTCCGGCGTACCTGGAAAATCCAGGGTTCATGGGTGGCACCGGCATCGGCAAAACCATCTCTGATCCATTTGGGCGTGTACCTGGCCAGGCCCTCATCCTGACTTTGGGCGAATGACGTGAAAGTGCCGGTAAATACCTGCAACAAAATAAATATGGCAAGGTTATGCTGAATTTTACTGAAAATCTTATTGTACGTAGTCCGTTTTTCCATCTTATAAGTTTTTGTGGGAGATTTTATAGATTCAAATTAATTATTTTAAAATACGACTCTCTTTTCCCTGATCTTCAAACTAATAACAAAGTAAAATCAAAATTATTTTACCCCCATCTTTTCATATTCAGCCTTTATCTCTTGTATATCCATATCCTTTGAACTTCCGTTATGGACAATAACACGATAATGCAATACAGTTGATTTGTCCACAGTTAATTCCGTCCTTATTTTCCCTGGGAAAACAATATTTTGCATACTGGATTTGTTCCTCAAGATCCAGGGTTCCGGATAATTTGGGGTAGATGGATGACATAACACGGTAAGGCCATTTAATTCACGATGTTTCCCAAAAGGGGCAGAGAAATCCATCCATGAACCAGCCTTAATTTGAAGGGTTTGCGGCACAACCTGTCCTTTTTCCGAAGTAAAGAGCATGTTCTCTGGAAGTTTAATCCGGGCACAGAACCCACCATAACCTTTTTCGTCATTTGCTCCACCAATACTTACTCCCGGAACCAATGCCCTCAAATCAATTTCAAAATCAATGGCCCGGATTCCTGACTTTAGCTGGTGAACAATGATAGTTGTATGCTCACGAACAAATGGTTGATCATGTTGAAACTGCGAAGATTTCCATAAAACGCGCAAACTTAGTTGCGCGGAACCTTTCTTTACATCCGTTTTCAAATCCACAACATCCTGTGAAATATTTTCCATAATCCATCCATCCCCCACGCTTTCATTATTCACGTAAATCTGATGCCACGCCCAGAATATTCCCCGGTGGTATGGATGATCAGAAGGAAACTCTTCTGTAAGTGTATCGCCTTCAAGGGAAAATAGCGGATGCAGATAATTATTGAAGTAATTAACTCCGTCCGGTGTTTTGGGTTCTTTTTGATAGAAAAATACAGGTTGCTTATTTTCATAAAGGACAACACCTTGCGGGGTTTTCTCAAAATCAAACGTTGGATTAAACTTTGTACTGCACCCCACAAAAACGATCAGGATAAGGAACAAAATAAATGTCTTGAATTTTAAATTCATAAAATGTGTATAAGACTATTAGATTTTTATAAAAATCCGGTTTTTATACAACCAATAACAAATGTACCACATTGATGCCCATGCGGTTAGGCTTGTCATTATATTAACTGTCAGATCCCCTCCCCAAAAAAACAATGCTTTGGTAAAGGGAACGAAGATTTTACTTACCAGACTGGCACCTCCAATTTCAAAAAAGAGGTAAATAAATATGCTGTTCATCCCAACAACTATAAAAGGTTTCGAACCTTTGGCAAATAACTTTTTCACATCAATTAACCAATAGAAAAAGCAGAGGGCCAGTATTGTCCATCCTCCACTGGCAAATACAAAAGAGGAAGTAGCAATCTTCTTTATGATTGGGGTGACATTCAAAAAATCGAGCGAGTAACCGATGAGTAAACCTGCCAGGCCTGCCATCAACATGATCTGGATTTTTTTTCTTACAGGTCGTGCGCTCATCAGGAGTTGGCCGCAGAGCACTCCCCAAACGGTATGGGCAATGGTCGGGATGGCGTTTAGTGTTGCCCAGATACTTGCTTTATCAACGCCCTCAATTTTATTATTTACCCATGCTCCAAGATTTTCATAAGCCACCCAGGGATGATTAAAACCTTCAATGGGGAAAAACCGGTAGGTAAGATCTGTCAACAGTAGAACAACCAAAGTAAAAATCAATTGAAAAGAGAAACTTTTTTTCATTATCAAAAAAGCTACCAGGTAAGTAACCGATAATTGGGCCAACACATCCTGAAGCCTGAAAACTATTTCACCCGGTTCGATACAATATACAGCCCATCCAAAAAACAACAGAAGAAATGAACGTTTAAACGCATGGTGCATAATGGTTTTACCAGAATCTCCTTTTTTTGTTCTGTTTGCAACTGCAAATGGTAAAGCCACGCCTACAATAAACATAAAAAACGGTTGTATCAGGTCCCAAAAGTGCAACCCATTCCATTCATGATGTTCGAGTTGCTCACCAATAAATTGGATGATGCTACTGTTTTCAATTGATCTGATGTGACTGTAAAGACGGGTACTTTCGCCAATCAGGAGAAACATTGTAAATCCACGGAAGAAATCAACCGATGTAATCCTTTCTGCCATTACAGAATCAGGATTCTTTGCCATTTTATCCATGCTTAGTCAGTTAAAATTGAAGTACTTTTATTTATATAAAATCTAACACCAATAAAAGCGCAGGTATTGTGATCCCAATGTTTGTGTATTGGCTTTTTCTTTATTTAGCTTGAATTGGTGCATTGTAAATCCTTTTCTGGTTAATATTTCCCATCCCTGACTTCGAAATGGGTAGGTTTGTTTAACAACCTGTTTTCGATGCTGATCCAGTTTGCAATCCATTGGATTATTTGTACAGGAGCAACCTTAGGCTTTCCGAATAAACCTTGCGAAAATCCGGCGTTGCTCAAAAGAGCTGTTGGCGCTTCCGCTCCATTAAATTTGGGCGTTTTACCGAAAATTTCACCAAATTCAAGAGCCACTTTTCTGACCGATAGCGTTTCAGGGCCAGTGAGGTTAATTACCTGAGCCGGAGAACTGGAATACGACAAGGATTGCAACGACATGGCATTCATGTCGCCCTGCCAGATGATATTGAAATAACCCATCGACAAATCAACCACTTCATCATTTTTAACTTTCGTAGCCACATCAACCAGGACTCCGTAGCGCATCTCTACTGAATAATTGAGGCGTATTAAGGAAACCGGCGTGCCGTATTTTAAGCTCCCATGTTCAAACATCCGTTCACGCCCCAAACAAGATTGGGCATACTCGCCAATGGCATCAGGCCGGTCTGTTTCTACCGAACCGCCAGATTCAACCGGAACCAGCGGGTATACACATCCTGTTGAAAAGGCAACAATCCTGGAATCTTTGTAGTGTGCTGCAACCATGGCTGGCACGTAAGTATTCATTGCCCATGTCAGGGAAAGGTTTCCTTCCGCCCCAAATTTCCTTCCGGCCAAAAAGATCACATTTTTTACTTTGGGCAAACTATTGATGAAATCCGGCTCAAGCAAATCTCCCCTAATTGTTTCAATACCAAAGCTCTCAATTTGTTTTTGTTCCTGTTCGTTACTGAAGCGTGAAACACCGATTATACGCTTTGATACGCCTGCTTCGTCGCATGCCCTTTTGGCCATCCGGGCAATCGAGGGGCCGATCTTTCCGGCTATGCCCAGAAAAATGATATCACCATCAAGGGTTTTAAATAAATCAACCACTTCTGCTGTTGGCCTGGAAAGAAGTTCTTCCAATTGTTGCTCGTTTTCTATTGTTTTAGGAAATTTTATCATCGCTAATTCCTCCGGCTTTTAAAATGATATTTTTATAAATTTCTACTGCTTCTTCAATTTTTGAAGTATAACAAAACTCATCTGTCTGGTGGGCCATTTCAGGTTGTCCCGGCCCCAAAATAACAGTAGGAACTCCACCATATAATTGTTGCAGGACAGCTCCATCGGTCATATATGGCAGGGACTTTTGAAATACGCCCTTTTCAGGTTCGACCCCGCAAACAGAATACACTAATTGAACAAACGGTGCCGATTCGGATGAACTGACCGGCATGAGGTCAACCAGTTTCTCTATCAACACTTCTTCTCCCAGTTCCAGTGAAAGCCATTTCAGTATTTCTGAATGGATAATCTTGTCCGTTGAACGGATATCTACCGTAAATTCAGCATAGTCCGGAACTGAATTTATGTTTTTTCCACCATTGATCAGACCCACGTTGATGGTCGGAAAACCATGCAATTCGTCGCGATCTGCCTGGAATTTAAAATTTTCTATTTTGGTAATTGCCCTGGCTGCTTTATAAATTGCATTATCGCCCAACACTGGCATGGAAGAGTGGGCCGTTTTCCCTGAGGTTGTGGCTTTTAGGTACAATGCACCTTTATGCCCGATGGCAGGAACATTAGAAGTAGGTTCGCCTACAATGATCGCAGCGGCCTTGCCCAAATCGTACCCGCTTTCAGCTAAATGTTTCGCCCCGGCACATCCCGGTTCCTCGCCCGCAGTAAAGATGAGCCGGACTCCGCCCAAAGGAACAGACTCTTTAAATGCCTGAAGCGATGCAACTATCATTGCAGCAAGTCCGCCTTTCATGTCACTTGACCCACGTCCGTAAATTTTACCATCCTTTATCGTTCCTGACAATGGGGCTTCTTTCCATTGTTTTTCCCAAAAAGGAACCGTATCAAAATGACCAGTTAAAATAATTGGAGGGCTAAGACTGGTTAGACCCTTTTCTGCAATTACCGTTAACCGGTCTTTGTCCAATTGATTGTAACCAACCTCAAAACCGTTTTCAGATAGAAGTTTGCCAACAAATCTTGCGATTTCTCCCTCGTTTCCATCCGGGTTAACGGTGTTAAACGAAATGAGTTTTCTTGTCAGAGAAATTACATCTTCAAAAATCATGGTTGTGATATTTCTTTAAATTCGGATGTTTTAGGCAAAAATGAGACGATGATTGCACCGCTCAGAGCTAAACCTATAAGTAGCGTAAACCCAACAGCATAGCTTTTTGTTGCATCGTTGTACAAAGCTCCCACCAACATTGGAAAAACCGACTCTGCTATCCCATCGGCAACCAAGATAATCCCCATCGTCCGGCCTAACGCCCTGACACCAAACAGATCAGCTGCCATTAAAGGGATGATCATGTAATTACCACCCAGGCCAATACCAAAAAGGACAGAAAAAAGATAGATACGGCCCCAAAAATCAGGGATCATTAAAAGAGGAATTGAAACCGCAACCATCAAATAAATCAGAATCATGACATATTTGCGGTGGATGATATCAGCCAGCCAACCCATCAATATCCTGCCTCCAAGGCTGATTAACAGGACTAACGACATAACATGGGCAGCTTCGGACTGGGTAAAATGCAGATCGTTCAAATAGTATTTTAAATGTTGGCTTATCCCGCCAACAGCCCCCATACAACTCATACTGCCTATAGCCAGAAGATAAAAATACGGATTTCCAAGTATATTTCTGATCGGCACCATGGGCTCACTCTGTCCTTTATTTTCCGATTTAATCCGTGGTTCTTTTATAAACCAGGCCATTGGCACAGCAATCAGTACGATAAGAACTCCCAAAGCACCTAAAGCCAGGTGCCATCCAAATTCTTTTTCCAATCCGGCAGCAACCAATGGGACAATTGCACCGCCCACCCCGATACCTAAATAAGCAATACCCATGGCCTTCCCCCTGTTTTTATCGAACCCCCTGGAAACCAATACCTGGCAAGGTACCGGGCCTCCAAATATATAACCCAGGGCATTAAAAACCCAGAATAAATAAAACATAGGCAATGAACCGGAAAAGCTTAATCCGACAAGTGAAACACCCATCATTAAAGACCCTGATATCATCAACCGTCGAGGCCCGTAACGGTCAATCATCCATCCTGCAATGAATCCGAACAAAGGGCCAACAAGTAATTTCCCAACTGCATTCCCTGATGTCACCACAGTCCGGGACCATCCATATTCCCTGGTCATAAAATCGTAGAAGAATGGTAAGCCATAATAGGCTATCCCGACCAGGGCAAAAAGTGATAAAAATGCCGTTGCAACAATATAGGTTTGAGAACTTCGACCGGAAGATGACATTTTTGTTGAGGTTATTTTATTTACAGCCATAGTGATATTAAGAAAAGGAATTTCTATAAACATCAGGTATCAGTGCGATGCTACAAAGAAGTCTTGGCATATTTAATGTTTATAATAATTATTTGATTGATCAAACGATTTTGCGTTGTACCGAATCCCATTCGACCCGTCTTTT
>JAMDDG010000452.1 GCA_023488865.1 Bacteroidota bacterium
TCACTGAATCTAACAGCACGAATATTCGTTGCTGCATAATTACCTTAAATAAAATCCCAGGGCGATGCTTAGGAAAAAAAGCAGTAGAAATGCCAGCATGGCAATTACAAAAGAGGAGAAAAGGGCAGCCGATATTTTGGCTGTCTTTTCGTAAACTTCATATTTGAACAGCCTGATCCGTGCGGAAAGGTAATCGGTCACCAAAAGCCGCAGCTCCTGAAAAAAATCGTCTGGTTCACGTTCCATCGTTACTCAGGATTTTCGGCGTTTGGATCGGGACTGTTTTTGGTAAAGTTATCCACCATCTCTTTTGCCTTGGACAGATTTTCTTCGATGTCCTTTTTGAGTTTAGCGGCGCTTTCTTTGAGATCGTCGAGCATTTCCTCTTTCTTTTCGGAGTTGAGAAAATAACCGATGGCAGCCCCAATGGCTGCACCAGCTACAAAAGCCAGTAAGATTTTGGTTCCATTATTTTCACTCATAACGTTTTATTTAAGGTAATTATGCAGCAACGAATATTCGTGCTGTTAGATTCAGTGACGTTTAAATTTTTTACACAGAGATTTCGCATCCTTCATACGGTTTTTCAACTTGCATAACAGTGAGTGCCCTGAAAGGAACTAAAAACAGAGCGAAAACGGAGGGTCACAGAGTTTGAAAATCGCTTGCGATTTTCTTCTCTGTGCGCTCTGTGCTTCTCTTTTTGCAGGAAATTATTAATTGTAGCACACTAATGTCTCGTTTAAAAATTAGAAGGTCCTTTGAAATTTTTGATAATCAATTATTTGTACATCATTTTCTTGCGTGACGATTTCAGAGAAAGTTCCTTTGGAGTTATTTTTATTGAAAATTGCACAAAGGTAAATATTTCTTTTACAAGTAATTAGCTCCTACTGTTTGAAAGGAATCGGAGGGAAAGAGCTAAAAATTGATAGGTCTACCTACGAAATATTACAAATTCTAGGCATCTCTCTACTGGACAAAACGACTGTAAAAGAGTTACTTACAAATTCTGATTACAAAAATGTCAATGAACTAAATTGTAAACAACTGTCACTCAGTCTATTTTAACGAGACAGTAGTGATTGTAGCAATGTGTAACATTCGTAAATTGTAAATAGCAGGTTAACCTATTCTCTGTGTAAGATTTTATAAAAGAAAACCAATTTCTCAAACTTGGTGTAAACTTCAATGAACCAACGAATTTATTTACCCTCTGCAGATACCAAATATAAGAAATAATTCTTTAGTTTTATGCACATTTTTCCATGATTTTCCAACATTAAGCAATGATGAAACCCATTTTAACCCGGACAATCCTTCCTGTTTATCCCTGTATAATCATTCTTCGGCCATCTATTTGTACCGGGATCTTACCAGGAAAGTCACCGTCAAATTTCTTAAGCCGCTCTTCAGGGGGAATTTCGGCCAGGAGGTGGAGGGATGAGTGAAAAAGTGCTTTTTGTTGCCGGAATAGGGGAGGTGCAATTCGTTCGAAAGGCCAGGTCAAAGCGGCTGAGAATTGCAGTAAAACCTTCGGGGGAAGTCTTTGTTTCCATTCCCTGGCTGTTCTCATTTTCGAGAGGGGAGGCTTTTTTGGAAGAGAAAAGGGATTGGGTGATCAGAACCCAATTGAAACTTGAAAAACTGGGACATAAAAAACTTCTGCTTCAAGCGGGGACGCTTTTTTCGTCAAGGAATTATATTTACCAGCTTTTACCAGGGAAAACAGATCAGGTCCAGGTTCATTTCAGGCACGAAGAAAAATCGGTGGCGATTGTTTATCCCCCAATGGCATCGCTTCAACAGCCTGAAATTCAGGCTAAAATTAAACTGAAGATTGAAGGCGTGCTCCTGTATGAAGCCAAAAGGTATCTTCCGGTCCGGACACGGGAATTGGCCAATCAATTGGGTTACACCTTTAAAGCAGTAACAATAAAGAACAATAAAACCAATTGGGGCAGCTGTTCAAGCCTGAAAAACATCAACCTGAACCTCCATCTGATGCGGCTTCCCGATAGGATGATCGATTATATCATAGTTCACGAGTTGGTCCATACCAAAATACCCAATCATGGGCCTGATTTCAAAGAAACGCTGAAACGCTATTTCCCGGATGCAGCCGAATTAGACAAAGTCCTCAAAAAGTTCAGGCCTGAATTGTTCTGATCAGATGGAGAGTAAACCAAACTGATCTGCCAGGGAGGTAAGAAAATAGGAGATGATAAAAGCAATCAGGGGGGCAATCAACCAGATCAGCCAAAACTGCTTGACTACTTTTTTGGAGAAAGTCTCCTTCCAGCCAAATTTTGAGACACTTAATGCAAGAATGGCAAAGGTATTCAGTTGGACTAGCGAAGTAGGTATTCCCCTGGTTACCGAAGCGGCCAATAAAAGCGAAGCCGTAACAAATGAAATCATCGATGCTTCTACTTTCCCGATCGTAAGAATCTCCGTGCCGGTTTTGACCATCAGCCTGTGACCGAAAATGGAGCTGCCTATGGCAAAAGCAGGTGCGATGATCAAAGTGGAAAGAATCATGATCAGCAGAAAATTACTGCTTGTCGGATTGATGTGCAATTCGTTGGTGATCATCGAAGTAATAGGGCCTGCGGCATTGGCAACGTTGTTGGATCCTATCGAAAATGCCACGTAACAACTGGTGACGATCACGACCCACTTAAAAAGTTTTTGTTGCTTGTCTGAGGAAAAATAACCAGGATATTTAAGGTCAAACTTCCGGTTGACCGTCTGGGCGATGAAATACATGATCCCAAAAGAAACCAGGGGGAGAATAATCCAGGTAGGTATTATTTCAAAAAATATCTTGTGGGTATTGAGCTGTCCGACGTAGTGTGCCGGCGCAACCAACGCTGCCACCGTAGATTGTGAAGTGGATTGCGGGACTCCCAGCAAATTGGCAAAAAGGAGTGAAATAGCAACAGAGAAAAGGATAATCGTTGTTAACGAATAATCGAGGCTGACGGCAGGAAGGATCCCTTTTCCCAATGTGATCGCGGTATTTTTTCCGGCTAACAAGGCCCCCAGCAAGACGAAAATCCCAAATAATCCGGGAATCAATGATCGGCGGAGTATCCCGGAGCCAAATGCAGTTGCAAAGGAAGGGGCTGTTCCGCTTCCGCCCATATTGATGCCTAAAAACATGGCAACCAGCAAAGGAAGTAGTAAACCGTCGAGCATATGCAGAAATAAAATATTACTTGTGCGAATATATTTATTAAATTCGACAAACCTTTTGAAATGTTCGAAAAAACCTTCAATTTTGAAAGTTCACCAGAACAAACCAATATGACAAAATGGAGTCGACTGATCTCTCCGGTGCGTTTGGGCTTTGAATACCGGACTTACGATGAACCGGAAGAGATCCGTACCGCTTTTCAACGCGATTACGACCGGATTATCTTCTCTTCGCCTTTCAGAAGGCTGCAAAATAAGACACAGGTATTTCCCCTACCGGGAAGCATCTTCGTGCACAACCGGCTCACCCACTCGCTCGAAGTGGCCAGCGTGGGGCGTTCGTTGGGAAACCTGGTAGCCCTCGGGTTGACCAAAAGGGGAGACACGACCGATGTGGCCACCCTTTCAGAGATCGGCACCATCGTCTCAACAGCCTGTCTTGCCCACGATATGGGCAATCCACCGTTCGGTCATTCGGGCGAACATGCCATCTCCAACTTTTTTAAAAAGGGGAACGGAAAATCGTTACTCGACAAATTGCCGGAAGGACAACAGTCTGATTTTACCTCTTTCGACGGAAACGCCAATGCATTCAGGTTGCTGACGCATACTTTCAATGGCCGGCGCGAGGGCGGTTTTGGCCTTACCTACTCGACCCTTGCCTCTGTGGTTAAATATCCTTTCGAATCGAGCCTGGCAGGGAACAAACACAAATTTGGTTTTTTTCAAACGGAGAAACCGCTCTTTCAAAAAATTGCAGTTCATCTGGGCCTGGAACAGAAATCCGGTCTCCCTTTGCAATTTTCACGGCATCCCTTTGTTTACCTTGTTGAAGCAGCCGACGACATCTGCTACCAGATTATGGATGTGGAAGATGCCCACAAGCTGAAGATTATCTCATCGGCAGATGCCGAAAGCCTGCTGCTTGCCTTTTTTGATCAGGGCGTTGACGGCGAAACACTTTCGATCATCCGCGACAATTTAACTATCGTCCAGGACAAGAACGAGCGGGTCAGTTACCTTCGTGCCATGGTGATCGGAAAGCTGGTGCGGGAGTGCGCACAGCTTTTTTTCGACAGGATAGGGCAGATACTTCAGGGAGAAAATGTACCCTCCCTGATTAAAATGCTGGAAGGATCCTCCAAAAGCGCCATGGAGGAGGTCAAAAAGATTTCTGTATCCAGGATATACAAAGACCCGTCCGTCATTCAGATCGAAATTGCCGGTTACAAGATTCTGGGTACTTTGTTGGAGGAGTTTACCCCGGCAATTTTGGATCCCCATGATCCTTTCTCTGAAAGGCTACTCTCCATCGTCCCGCAGCAGTACCATCTTCAGAGCGAAAATTTGTACGATCAACTGCAAACGGTAGTTGATTTCGTATCCGGGATGACGGATCTTTATGCCTTGGACCTTTACCGGAAGATTACAGGGATGAATTTGCCGGGAATGTAAAAAGGTATTTTGATTTTGCCAAAACCCCAGCTCCCACTCGCCCCGCTGGTTTTTTTGCCGCCCCGGCGGTAGAAATGGCTATCCTGTTGAGTTTTTGTGTTGCTTAGCCCTGACAGGGTTCCAAACCCTGTCAGGGCTGGGGGGCGGTATATTTCCAATCGCGGACCGGAAAAATGCGGTTACAGACCGCACCACAGGGATAAGCTCTGCACAATTTTCCCCCGCTACCGCGAAAAAAAATTCCCCCTTTTGTTGCATACAATTGGATAATCTGTTAATTTAGAGGCGTAATCAACCTGGATAACTAAACTTTGAACGCTTTTTCCACAAATTATCCTTAGCGTAGCACAGACCGGAATGCCGGTCCATAGAAGGATTTCGGGCAACGCCCGGGGGCCCGGCTCCCATTTAGCAAAGCAACAGTTGTAAGGGTGATTTTTAACAGATAACAGACCCAAAGGTATTGGTAGGCGGAATGTTTTGAACTTTGGGAAGGATATAAACGAGCCAATGCCAAAAAAATCCGTCCATTGAAAAATATCATCAAAAATAAATTTGGAAATAGTTGTCTAAATAGTTAACTTTGTGCCATGACTTTTGAGAGACAAGTAATCGCGTATAAAAACTATTTTCTCGACTTTTACGAGAAACAGTCGGACAACGTTCAAGCAAAAATTGAGTGGACATTGAATTTAATTCGCGTAACTCGACAAGTTCCAGAAAAGTATTTTAAGCACTTGGAAGGGACAAAGGGACTTTATGAAATTAGAATTGAGGTAGGTAGCAACATTTATCGCATTTTTTCTTTTTTTGACAAAGGGAATTTAGTTGTTCTTGGAAACGCTTTTCTTAAGAAAACTCAAAAGACGCCAAAACAAGAATTAGAAAAAGCACTTAAAATAATGGAGGAATATCAGGATGAAAACAAAGAGTAACATCACAACATTAGACCAAATTCTCGACAAAAAGTACGGGAAGAAAGGACAACCTAAACGTGAACAATGGGAACAACAATTTGAGTCTTTCCGACTTGGTGTTTTACTCGAGGAGGCCAGGACAAAACTTGGTATGACACAAGAAGAACTTGCGGAAAAATGCGGTACAAATAAATCATACATTTCAAGGATTGAAAATAACTCATCGGATATCAGGCTGTCGACATTAATGAAAATTATTCAGCAAGGACTTGGCGGACACTTAAAATTGACCTTGCAACTATAATTAAATAAGGCACTTGGCTATAACAGCACCTACCCGCAAGCGGGGTTTCAGTGTTCGCGGGACAGGAAAGAAGAAAAAGTAAAATATTGATACGTAAATAGTTTAGTGGTAAAAATCCCCGCCTGCGTGTTGCTGTGAACCGTTACCTGCAAGCATAAATGGCATTGTTCAACGAAGAAACCACTTAATTGACGCAAATTTTGCATCGATAAATTTTCAAATGCGACGAATAAGACTTATTTTCGTTGCAAAA
>JAMDDG010000155.1 GCA_023488865.1 Bacteroidota bacterium
AACATTTCGGTGGTTGCCCTCGATGTGTGCGATGGTATCAAAGCAAAAGGCTATTCCTGGGTAGAAAAACCCTACGAAATAGCCGATCTCGAAGGCGCATTTCTGGTATATGCCTGCACCAGCATCCGCGAATTAAACCAAAGAATAAAGACCGATGGCGAAAGCAGCGGGATACTCACGAATGTGGTTGATAATCCGGGCTTATGCGATTTCGTATCGCCGGCCATTTACAAACATGGTCCTATCACCGTTGCAGTAGGCTCAAATGCGCAGGAGGTGCGCCGTGCCATCGCCATTCGGGATAAAATCAAAGAAAATTTAGAAAATGATGCAGAAATCTTCGTACGGTAAAGTGTGGCTGGTTGGTTTTGGCCCGGGCGACCCCGAATTGCTGACGATAAAAGGATACAAACTGATAAAAACAGCCGACATCATTTTCTATGATGACCTGTTAAACAAAGAGTTCCTTTTAAAATTTCCTTCCGAAAAAGTCTACGTCGGTAAACGCAAAGGCAACCATAGCATTGAGCAATCGGAAATTAACGTGCTGCTTTATGAAGCCGCCATTGCAGGGAAAACGGTTGTCCGCCTCAAAGGCGGCGACCCCATGCTGTTCGCCCACGGAGGCGAAGAAATTGACTATTTAGAACGACGGAATATTGAGGTAGAGGTAGTCCCGGGCATTACGGCAGCGCTTGCTGCAGCCGCTTTTACACATATACCGTTAACACACAGGGGGGTATCCTCTTCCGTTTCGTTTATCACAGGCCATGCCAACAGGGAGATCCATGTTCCCCTATCGGGGACGCTTGTGTACTACATGGGCGCATCCAACCTTCGGACCATCGCGGAGGAAGTCGTTCGAAAAGGATGGCCGGCCGATACCCCTGTTTTGCTCGTATACAATGTTTCAGGCATCGATCAGGAGGAGTATTGTACGACACTGCAAAAAACCATCGATCAACCCGGTCAGTACAAAACCCCGTTGATCATTATTATCGGCGAAGTTGTCCGGTTGAAACACAACTATACCATAGACTACATCCGGTCGGAATTCAGCGAACATCAGGTTGTTGTTGGTTCGTAACCGGCACCATGTTTATTTCGTAAAATTGTTCATCGGGATTTCTATCCGATTTCTGGCTATTTTTGCCTAATTGTTTTAAATAGAAATTGATGGATCAAACAGAAAAACTTTACCAACAGGCATACCGCTTAAGCCTGTTTACGATCTTTTACAATATCGTCGAAGGAGTAGTATCCATGCTGCTGGGTTACCAGGACGAAACCCTTACCCTGTTTGGCTTTGGCGTCGACAGCTTTATTGAGGTACTGTCAGGGATAGGCATTGCCATCATGATCAGGCGCATCAAACAGTACCCTGATAGTCCCAAAAGCGGGTTTGAAACAACGGCCTTAAAGATTACCGGCGCCTCATTTTACCTGCTCTCCGCCGGACTTTTAATTGGCATTGTAGTCAACCTCATCCACCATCACAAGCCGGAGACCACCCTCTGGGGCGTCGTTATCTCATCCATCTCCATTGCCGTAATGACATGGTTAATGTTAACCAAAAAGAGCGTTGGTAAAAAACTCGATTCTGAACCCATTATCTCCGACGGGAATTGCACCAAAATCTGCGTATATATGTCCATCGTACTGCTGGCTTCAAGTCTTATTTATGAGCTTACAGGTTTTGCCTATGCAGATGTTATTGGTGCTGCCGGATTGATCTATTTCTCCCTGTCGGAAGGGAAAGAAGCTTTTGAAAAGGCAGAGAACAAAAGTTGCAGCTGTAGCTGCGGATGCGATTAGTAAAAGGGAAGGCTGATTATAGAACAGGTAGCTGATACAATTAAGAAACCGTTTAAAATTAGATTATTTGGCGTTTCCTTTGTGAAATCTTGGTGTTTTAGTGTCTTTGTGGCAGGAAAAAAATAGCCACTTAGGCTCAAAGACACCAAGGTTTCACAAAGAATTTTAACTGAAAAGAGAAATTATAAAATTTTAAATTGTCTCTAAAACAAGGAGGATTTCAGATGCAATATTTTATCAAAAACATGGTTTGCAACCGCTGTATCATGGTGGTACAACAGCTGTTCGAAGAGTTGGGCCATCCACCCGTACGCATTTCGCTTGGAGAGGTGGAAACTGTCAATCCGATCTTTCCCGACGAGCTCGGACAACTCCGGAAAAGACTGGTCGGCTACGGCTTTGAGTTAATTGACGACAACAAAAGCCAACTGATTGAAAAGATCAAGAATACCATTATCCAGCTGGTGCACCACAGCAACGATGATTCGAAAGTGAACCATTCGAGTTACATCGAATCACACCTTAACAGGGATTACGCCTACCTGAGCGCCCTTTTTTCGGAAGTAGAAGGCACCACCATCGAAAAATACATTATCCACCAAAAAATAGAACGGGTAAAGGAGCTTTTGGTTTACGACGAACTGACCCTTAGCGAAATTGCCGATAAGATGGGCTACAGCAACGTGGCCTACCTCTCCAGCCAGTTTAAAAAAATAACCGGATTAACGCCCAGCCACTTCAAACAGGTCAAAGAGAACAAACGCAAACCGTTGGACCAGGTCTGAACCTGAAAATCTTATAAATAATAGCAGAAATATCATAACAAACATGTTGCATCCGGACTTTACCTTTACCAAAAATTGTAAGTTATGGATTCAGTCCTCAAAAAGAGCTTCCCGGTTACGGGATTAAGTTGTGCCTCCTGTGCGATGAGTGTAGAAAGTATGCTCAAGTCCCAAAAGGGGGTGATCAATGCCTCTGTCAATTACGCCAATTCAACCGCCTTCGTAGAATATACCGCCGGAACGGCCTCTGCATCCGATTTCAAATCTGCCATTCAGTCGATCGGTTATGATTTACTGATCGAAGAGGAGAGCGCCGACCACAGGGATGAGATCCAACAATCACACCTCAAAGAACTCAAAAAGAACACGATCTGGGCCACCCTGCTGGCGTTACCTGTAGTCATCCTGGCGATGTTCTTCATGGAGCTTCCCTATGTCAACTGGATCATGCTGGTGCTGGCTGCCCCTGTCGTTGGGTGGTTTGGGCGCAACTTTTTTGTTAACGCCTATAATCAGGCGAAGCACGGCGCCGCCAATATGGATACGCTGGTTGCCCTGAGCACCGGCATCTCCTTTCTTTTTAGCGCCTTCAACACCTTTTTCCCGCAGCTCTGGCACAACCAGGGGATTCATCCTCCGGTCTATTTTGAGGCTTCCGCTGTAGTCATCGCATTCATATTGTTAGGGAAAGTTCTGGAAGAGAGGGCCAAATCGAACACCTCCTCCGCCATCAAAAAATTGATAGGCCTGCAACCCAAAACCGTTCGAATCATCCAAACCGATGGTAGCGAAGTAGAAATATCCATCTCGCAAGTCCGGAAAGGCGACCAGCTACTGGTTAAACCGGGCGATAAAATACCTGTGGACGGCGAACTCCTATCGGGTTCCTCTTTTGTGGACGAAAGCAGCATCACGGGCGAATCGCTTCCTGTCGAGAAGGTGCAGGGGACCAATGTTTTTGCGGGCACCCTGAACCAAAAAGGAAGCTTTGTCATTTCCGCACAAAAAGTCGGTGGCGATACCGTTCTGGCTCAGATCATTAAAATGGTGCAGGAGGCGCAGGGTAGCAAACCTCCGGTACAGAAACTGGCCGACAAGATTGCAGGCGTCTTTGTCCCTGTAGTGATGGGGATTGCCCTGCTCACTTTTGTCCTCTGGATGATCCTTGGCGGAGAAAACGCCTTCACCCATGCCCTGCTCGCCATGGTTTCGGTGCTGGTGATCGCCTGTCCGTGTGCGCTGGGATTAGCCACCCCGACTGCCATCATGGTGGGAATCGGGAAAGGGGCCGAAAACGGCATCCTGATCAAAGATGCTGAAAGCCTGGAGCTGGCGCACAAAGTGAACGCCATCGTGCTGGACAAGACCGGCACCATCAGCGAAGGAAAGCCGGTCGTCACTGACCTGACCTGGAACATTCCGGCTACGGAACAGGCTGAACTTCAACAAATACTCTTCACCATCGAGTCGCTGTCGGAACACCCTTTGGCCGATGCGGTAGCAGCCTATTTAAGTACTGATGCGACGGAACGAATCACCCTTGATCACTTTGAAAGCATCACAGGGAGAGGGGTAAAAGCACAATACAAAGGGAAAACGTATCTGGTTGGCAACCAAAAACTCCTGAGCGACCATCATGTTAAGCTACCGGAAAGTTGGGAGTCCAACATCCTGGTAAGGGAAAAAGAGGCCGATACCATCGTCTGTTTTGCGGTAGATAACGGGTTGGCAGCCATCATAGCCATCGCCGACAAAATCAAGGATAGCTCGGCCAAAGCCATAGCCGATCTGCAAAAACAGGGCATCGAAGTACACATGCTTACCGGTGACAATGCCCAAACTGCCAAAGCGGTAGCGGAAAAGGTCGGGATAAAAAGCTATAAAGCCGAAGTAATGCCCTCAAACAAGGCCGATTTCGTCAAAGAGTTGCAGCGGAACGGGAAAGTGGTGGCCATGGTGGGAGACGGCATCAACGACTCACAGGCGCTGGCCCAGGCCGATGTTAGCATCGCCATGGGCAAGGGCTCCGACATTGCCATGGATGTGGCCAAGATGACCATTATCTCTTCCGATCTTCAACTGATCTCCAAAGCCATTAGGTTGTCCAAACTCACGGTAGGTTCCATTCACCAGAACCTTTTCTGGGCATTTATCTACAACCTGATCGGGATTCCCGTTGCGGCCGGACTGCTCTACCCCATCTGGGGATTTATGCTGAACCCGATGATCGCCGGCGCGGCCATGGCCATGAGCTCGGTTTCGGTGGTCACCAATAGCCTTCGTTTGAAAACAAAGTACCTTAAAATTTAAGAGTTGGTAGAAGTTTTTACAAAAAAAATCGTCTTTTGTCCAGATAGGACAATATCGTATAGTTAATCCGTTTTTGCTTAGTGACCTTCGTGTAAATCCTTCGGACCCTTTGTGGTGACATTTAAATATTTAAACACAAAGGCCCCAAAGTACAACAGTAGAGTAGAGCGGGGAAGGCAAAATAACCTTCCCTACCCCCTCGTCAAACCGTACGTGCGGTTTTCCCGCATACGGCTTTCCTATAAATTTCTTCGCAAGCATTCACAAGTGAGCTAAAGATTTTGCATATTTTGAGGGGTCGATCAATCCAAATTTGGTAACCAAAACCTCAAAGGCTTTTTGTCCGTAAAGCCTGCATTTTCTTTGGCTCTTGCGATTGTAGTACCTGGTAAGACTGTTGTACAGGTAAAACCGAAGTCTGCGTTTGCTCATTGCAGGATAACTAACCCCTTTAATTTCAAAATAGTTCAGCCATCCCCGCAGAATCGAATTTAGCCCTGTCGCAACATCCTTTGCTTTGTAGTGACCGTGTGTTTTAAGGTAATTCCCAACTTTTCCACGGACTTTCTTCTCCGACTTCTGACTTGGTATTATGTTCCAATATTTGACCATTCTGCCTTTTATGTCACTGTCGTATCTGATGGTAAATCCGAGAAAATTAAAACTCTCATCCCTTGCATTTATCTGACGGGTTTTTGTCTCATTGAGCATTAATCCCATTCGAGATAGCAAGCTCTTGAGCTTTTCAACTATTTCTGTTGGCAAGGTTCTTCCCATTAACACAAAATCATCTGCATAACGTACTATTTGTATGCCTAATTTTCCAAACAGACTGCTTACGCTGTTTACGATCCTGTCTATCAGGTGAAGGTAAACATTGGCCAGTAAGGGAGAGATGACTCCTCCCTGTGGTGTTCCCATGCCACCTTTACCACTCTTGTATTGACCATCCTCATAGATCGGTGCCTTCAACCATTTGTTGATCAGCTTTAATATCCTCGGATCAGTCACCCGTTGCTTCAATACAATTTGAAGCTTGTCGTGTGGTATCGTGTCAAAGTACTTACTCAGGTCTGCATCATAAACCTCTGTCTTGCCTTGCTTCAAGTTCTCTTTTATGGCAGTTATCGCATCCTTTGCACTGCGCCCGGGACGAAAACCATAAGAGCTATCC
>JAMDDG010000025.1 GCA_023488865.1 Bacteroidota bacterium
TTGGGTATTGGCGCAGCCTATCTGGTTTATAAAAACGAAGAGGGTTTGTATAAATATCTACAAACCATCACGGCTTATTTGGTCATTCCTGTTTTTCCGGCAATTTTCTTCGGAATTGTCAGTAAAAAAGTTACCCTGAAAGGAGCCGCGGTTTCGGTTCTTGTGGGAATTGTACTGGCTACCATTTTCGTAATCGACCAATTGCTGGGGCCCAATGCCGGTAAAGATTTATTCCCTTTCCTGCATCATAAACTAACCTTAAATTTTGGATTTCGAGGCCTATGGGCCGAAATGCTGATAACGGCTGTACTCTTTGCCGTTTCGGCGTTTACTGAAAAAACTGCTCCTGAAAGGCTGGCAAAAACAACCATCAATTACAGTCACAAAATTACCCCGTTCGAAGGAATTACCGATTGGCGCCTGCATTTGGGCGCTCTCTCGTTAATCACTTTGTTCCTGTACATCTGGTTGTATTAATTCCTGAATTTTTAAACCATTAAAATTATAAATCATGAAGAAGTTATCAATCGTAGCGATCGTTCTGGTGCTGACTGGTTTTTTCAGCGTCGCTCAGGCAAAGACGAAATGGGTCTCTTTATTTAACGGCAAGGACCTGACCGGATGGACCGTGCATGGAAAAGCCACCTGGTCGGTTCAGGATGGTGTATTGGTGGGTGTTGGCGGAATGGGACACATTTATACCGATGTCACTTGTTCCGATTTTGAGCTGAAAGGAACCTTCCGGATTACAGCTGATCAGGGTTCAACAAGCAACAGCGGAGTTTATTTCCGTGCCAATCCGCCTGCCGACAATCCCGATGGTTTTCCGCGTGGATACGAAGCCCAGATTTGTCACAACCAGGACGCCTATACCGGATGGCTCTGGAAACCCGGAAAGCCAACCGGAAAAGCCAGCGAATTACTGACCAAAGATGGAGAATGGTTCGATTACCGGATAAAAATGGTGGGCAACCACATTCAGTTCTGGATCAATGGCAAACCGGTGATGACTTACAATGACGCCGAATATAAATCGGGCCATTTTGCTATTCAGGGCCATAATCCGGGCATGAAAATCGAAGCTAAAAACTTGTATTACATCGATCTGGATAAGAAAAGATAGAACGAAAAATTGTTTAAAATTTAATTTTTTGCCCTTAGGGCATTAATATCAATAGAAAAAACGTATCCGTCCGACCAACCCATCTTAACCTCTGATGGCAATGTTGTGGGTTTGGGCGAAAAAATTGTCAGTGATTATATCTTGAGGTTCTGGGGTAACAGGTCACCGATTTTATTGGCTGGATATTCCGGGATTATTTCCAATACCTTTTTGAGCCACTCATACGGATTCACGTTATTCTTTTTGCAGGTGCCAAAGAAGGAATAGAACATGGCAGCACGAAGGTAACCCTGGGCAATAATCAGCTTAACAAGATGGTCGTAAAGCGGGGTAAGCAGACCGTCACCTTTCAACTCTTAATGCTATTTGTTGGCGAGCACAATTTATTCAAACAAAGGGACATGGAAAAGAAGTCATTGATTTCATGAAATCAGTAATTTCAAGTAATCCTAAAAATGACCATTTATTGCTTACTCTGGCTGAATTGTATTCAAATGAAGGGGGAAAATGATAAAGCCATATTAATTATCAAAAGAGCTGCAATCTCCCTCACGCACCATCTGTTAATTAAGTTTTGTGCATTTAAATAATTTTCATAGTTTTGTGACACGAATAATATAAAAAGTAGCACGATGTCATTAGTTCGATTTGGAGTAGGGTTAGATGAGGATATATTAAAAGCCTTAGATAGCTATGTGATTGAGAACAATCTTCCCAGTCGTTCACAAGCAATTAGACACTTAGTCGAAAAACATCTTGTTGATAAAAAATGGCAATGTAACAATATCGTTGCTGGGGCAGTAGTTTTGTTATATGACCACCATAAGGGCGATGTAACAACCAAATCAAACGATATTCAACACCAATATTTCGATGTAATTCTTTCTTCCCAACATTTTCATTTGTCGCATGACAATTGTCTCGAAATTATTGCAGTAAAAGGTACTGCTAACAGATTGACAGAGCTATCCGATAAATTGATTGGTATCAAAGGTATTATTCACGGTAAATTAGTCATGAGTAGGACTGAATGACAAGCCATTTAATAAACAGTAATTACGAATAAGTTAATTAAAATTATGCAACAACGACCCGATAGGGTCTTATTTATAACCAATGAGTAACACGAATTAGTAAAAAAGTAACATTATGAAACATTGCCTCTTATTCCTTTTGTCATTTTTAGCCCTTTCAGTCAAGGCACACAATGCTGGCAATATTTGCGGAACAGTTTCCGATGCAAAAAATGAAATCCCATTGATTGGAGTAAATATTCAGGTTAAAAACACATTGTTAGGGACAACTACTGACTTAAACGGTAAATTCTATTTAAAAAACATACAGATTGGTACATACGAGATAGTTTTTTCTTCTCTTGGCTATCAAACCGTCATTAAAAATGTTGATGTCAAAGAAAACACCACCGATACATTAACTGTCAAACTTGAAGAATCAGTAATCGGGTTAAACGAAGTTACCGTGCAGGGAGTACGACCAATATCCGCAGCATCATCAAAAGAAATTAGGGCAATAGATATGCAATTAAAGCATTTTCACAGTTCACAAGATATGTTACTTATGGTGCCAGGTTTATTTATTGCCCAACACCAGGGCGGAGGTAAAGCCGAACAAATTTTCCTACGTGGATTTGATTGCGACCACGGCACAGATGTTTCGGTAAATGTTGACGGAATGCCTGTAAATATGCCAACCCATGCACATGGACAAGGATATGCCGATTTACATTTCTTGATTTCCGAAACAGTCGATGAAATGGAAGTAAATAAAGGGCCATATTTGGCTAATATTGGCGATTTTTATACAGCAGGTGCCGTAAACTTTAAAACCAAAGATATTTTAGAAAACAACCTGATTAAAATAGAGGCGGGTCAATTTAACACACAAAAATATACACTTATGTTTCAGCCCGACAATGGCGGGATAGAGCAAAACGGATACATCGCAATGCAATACCATCATTCCGATGGCCCTTTTGAAAGTCCCGAAAAGTTTGAGCGTATGAACATTTTTGGCAAATACTTTTTCCAACTTACACCCAATAGTAAATTAACCTTGTCAGCAGGTGGATTTAGCACTGGTTGGAATGCTTCGGGACAAATACCTGACCGAGCAGTTAAACAAGGATTAATTGACAGATTTGGAGGTATTGATAATCTTGAAGGTGGTGTAACCAACAGAAAGAATGTAAATGTAAATTACAAATTTCTTTCTTCCAGTGGCAGTGAATTTGAGGTAAATTCTTACTTCACCCAATACAATTTCAAACTCTATTCAAATTTCACTTACTTTCTTCTCGATACTTTTAATGGCGATATGATAGAACAGAACGAACATAGAACGATACAGGGTGTCAACGCTAATTACAAATTCGCAACTTCTTGGTTTGGATTTCGCCAATTAAACAAAATTGGAGGCGGTTACCGAGGCGATTTAATAGATATTCAACTTTGGCACGCTCCAAACCGTGTACGCATGAATGATTTTACCAATGATATTGTTGATGAACAAAACTTGAATTGTTGGTATCAACAAGAATTTGTATTTAGTTCTAAATTCAGAATGGTTTGGGGTTTGCGCCATGATTATTTTACATTCTCAAAGGACGATAAAGCAGGTTCGTCATTAGATACTATAAACAATGGTTTACCTCATGCAACGGGTATTTCTTTTCAATCTGTGTTCAGTCCTAAAGTAAATTTCATCATTTCACCAATGAAGAATTTTGATATATTCCTCAATTTCGGACAAGGATTTCATTCAAACGATGCACGAGATGCAGTTATCGGTTCACGAGTTTCAGAGCTTTCTAATACATGGAAAAGTGAGGGGTTAAACAATAGTCAGATAGATACCCGATTAAGTAAATACAACTTTGACCCTGCAATGCGTAATACAGGCACATTGCCAAAGGCAACCGCAGGAGAAATAGGCATAAAAAGCCGATTAATCAACAAACTTCACCTATCCCTTTCAACTTGGTATCTGTATCTTGATAAAGAGTTTGTTTATAGTGGTGATGGTGGAGTTGCTGAACTTAGTGACCCAACACAACGTTTGGGGATTGATGCCGAAGCTCGTTTGTCTATACTTTCATGGCTTTGGGCTGATGTGGATATTTCAACAGCAAAAGCAACAATAAAAAACTTACCAAGTGGTCAAAATTATGTTCCCCTTGCACCAACATTAACAGCTTCGGGCGGATTAAGCGTAATACGTGAACAAGGATTTAGTGGTTCAATCCGTTTCAGACACCTAAGCGACCGACCAGCCAACGAAGATAACTCAGTGGTTGCTTTAGGTCATACTTTATACAATATATGTTTGGCATACAATTATAAGCAGTTTACTTTCGCCATTAATGGCGAAAACATTTTAAACAGCGAGTGGAATGAAGCGCAGTTTGCAACAGAAACAAGATTAAAAGGAGAGTCAAAAAGCGTTACAGAATTATGTTATACGCCCGGTAATCCCCGAAACTTTCAGTTTAGCGTAAGCTATAAATTTTAAGTGTGTCGGGCATGTGTAACTACCGTTTGAATTCTGCACAGCATTTCGGTTGAAAACTGCACAGCTTATCAAATAATTTTAACTTGTTGACCATGTACCATGAAACGACCATGAGAAAATCTTCCACACACAGGAGGATGATTATTGGGAGTTCCATCTGGCCACTGAAAAACAAAATTATAAACAGATGAAATTCACTAAATGAACCGTGAAGGGTTCTCAAATTCAAAAATCAGCCGGGAGTTGGTCATCGACCGGCGCACAGTTAAGTTCTACCTTTCGATGGATGATATCCAGCCTGTCGAACGGGCTAAACAGGTTGCTGCGGTTGGGTTTGGCCACATGAAGGTAAACCAGCGTGGTTTCGATGCGTTCACGGCCCAGTAACTCCTTGATGGTGACAATATCCATTCCAAACTCCAGCAAATGCGTGGCATAGCTGTGGGTTCGATTTTTGCCCAAATTACTTGCGTGAATTGACAGATAAAGCAATTAATTAAAAGGAGTTTTTGCTATTCTCCCCTTTATTATAAGCTGATTTGTCTATATTTGGAAACGGAAACAACCCCGGAGCCCAAGTCATGACTCAATTACTGGATAGATTAATAGATTTACTGCAAAAACCGTTTCATAGTTCGGTGTTGATCTTTGCCGTGATTTTGTTCATCATCCTGCTTGCCCCGATTCTGCTGAGAAGCTTGAAGATACCCGGTATCATCGGATTAATCCTGTCCGGGTTGGTTATCGGCCCGCATGGATTGGACTGGATAGAAAAAAATTCTGCAGTCGACCTCTTTTCTACCATTGGGTTGCTTTACATCATGTTTTTAGCCGGATTGGAGCTCGATCTGAAAGAGTTTAAAACCAACAAGCACAAAAGCCTGGTTTTTGGATTATTTACATTTCTGATACCCCTGGTATTAGGTTTTCCTGTCTGTCGTTACTTTCTCGGGCTTGATTTTAATGCCAGCCTGTTGGTGGCCAGTATGTTTTCCACACATACGCTGGTTACCTACCCCATAGTGAGCAGGATGGGCATATCCCGTCATGAGGCAGTAGCTGTCACAGTCGGCGGGACCATGTTGACGGATACCGCGGTTTTAGTGCTGTTTGCCGTAATCGTAGGATCAGTAAAGGGCGAGATTAATCCGCTTTTCTGGTTCAATTTTAGCGTTTCTGTCCTACTCTTCCTGCTGGTTGTTTTTTTATTGATACCCATTGTGACTGCCTGGTTTTTTAAGAAGTTGGAAGGGGAAAAAGGGTCTCATTTCATCTTTGTACTGTCGATGGTATTCTTCTCTGCTTTTTTATCCGAAGTAGCCGGTTTAGAACCTATTATTGGAGCTTTTGCTGCCGGGAT
>JAMDDG010000180.1 GCA_023488865.1 Bacteroidota bacterium
CCTGTCAGGTCTAAAAGCCAACTGTGCCCAGAACAAGACTCGAACTTGCACAACCTTGCGGTCACTAGTCCCTGAAACTAGCGTGTCTACCAATTTCACCATCTGGGCGATTAGCGAGGTGCAAATTTAAAAGAAAATTTAAAATGATTGCATCATTTTAAATTTTCTTTCAGGAACTCATCAAACATAGTGTACAAATGCATCGTCGTATTGCCGCCGCGGATGCCGTGGTTGCGGTTGTTGTACGCCATCATCCTGAACTGCACGCCGGCCTGTACCATCGCTTCGGCAAATTCAATCGAATTCTGGAAGTGGACATTGTCATCGGCGGTGCCATGTACCAGCAGCAGCTTCCCTTTGATGCCCTTAACCAGCGTGATGGGTGAATTTTGAAGGTAACCGTCAGGGTTCTGGCTGGGAAGTCCCATGTAACGTTCTGTATAAATTGTATCGTAGAAATAATGGCTGGTGACTGGCGCTACCGCGATGGCCGCACGGATCAGATCGCCGCCCTTGCACAAAGTCATGGCAGACATGAACCCGCCGAAACTCCATCCCCAGATGGCAATTTTTTTGGCATCAACATAGGGTTGTTTGGAGAGGTAACGGGCGGTTTCCACCTGATCGTTCGATTCGAGGTTACCCAACTGGCCATAGGTACATTTGCGGAACTCTTCGCCCCTGGCCCCGGTACCGCGCGGGTCCACACAAACAACCAGATAACCCTGCCGGGCAAGGTAGGTGTTCCAGTCGATCGAGAATGCGTCCAGCACCTGCTGCGAATTGGGACCGCTGTACTGGGTCATCAGCACCGGATATTTGGTGGCAGGATTAAACTGGAGCGGTTTAATCATCCAGCCATTCAACTCAATCCCTTCGGATGTGGTAAATTTAAAGAACTCCTTCTGAGGCAATTGCATTTTGGCCAACTTGCCCTTCAACGCATCATTGTTTTCGAGTACACGGATCTGTTTGCCCGAGATATCGTGCAAAGTGACGATATTGGGCGTGGTGATGTTCGAAAATGTATTGATGTAATACTTAAATCCGTTGCTGAAATCGGCATTGTTGGTTCCAGGTTGGGTGGAAAGTTGTATTTTTTTCTTTTTGTCGAACGAAATGCCATAGATCTCTTTTTGCATGGGAGACACCGCTGCTGCCTGGTAGTAAAAGAATTTCTTAACAGGATCGTACCCGTAGAATTTAAGCACATCAAAATTACCTTCCGTCAGCTGTTTGACCTTTACCCCGCTTAAGTCGTAGAGATAGAGGTGTTTGTAGCCATTTTGCTCGCTCAGGATTACGAAGTTTTTGTTGTCTCCCAGAAATTTGAAATTATCGAGAAAGTCAGTTTCGATGTACCTGCTATTCTTTTCTGTATAAATCAGGCGGGTGTCGCCGGTATAGGGATTGGCAAAAAGCAGTTCAAGCTTGTTCTGCAGTCGGTTCATGCGAAAAATACCCAAATCGGTACCGCTGTTGGTCCAGGAGATCTTGGGCAGGTAGATATCGGTCTCTTTGCCAGTATCCATTTGGATGTCATGGCCACTTTTGATGTCGTACACCCAAATCTGGACTATCGAGTTCTTCTCTCCCGCTTTGGGATATTTGAAGCTGTATTCGCCCGGATAAACGGCATTCTCCTTTTTCTCCGGATTGGAACCTTTGTACATCGGCATGTGGTAAACCGGCACCTGTTCCTCATTGAACTTCATGTAAGCCAGCTGTTTGCTGTCGGGCGACCATTCGAAGCCCCGGTTAAATTCAAACTCTTCTTCATAGACCCAGTCTGGGGCTCCGTTGATGATCTTATTGAACTCGCCGTCGTCGGTAATCTGGCGTTCGGTACCAAAACGCAGGCTCTTCACAAACAGGTTATTTTTTCGGACGAAGGCAACCCGCTCACCGTCCGGGGAAAAAGTGGCCAACTGTTGGTCGCCGCCATTGGAGAGTTTTGTAAGTTCTTTGGTGACGAAATTATAGACAAAATAGTTGGCCGTAAACGATCTCCGGTAGATGGGTTTACGATCGGTCATTAACAGCACTTTGCTTTCGTCGCTGCTAAACTGGTAATCTGTGATAAATTTCAGGGAGTCATTCTTTAACTGGGAAACGTCGAGCAGCGTTGCCACCTTCTCCCCTGTTTTGTAGCTGTATTTGACCAACTCTTTCCCCATGTTTTCGAGGGTGGTGTAATTTAAGCCGTCGTTCAGCGAAGCTAAACCGTTCACGGATTTCTGGGCATAGGTTCTTTTGACGACCACATCTTCCAGTGTAAGCTGCTGTGCATGTAGTCCAAGGGTTGCCAGTAAAACCAGCAAAAGCAAGCAATATCTTTTCAGCATAATACAGATTATAAGTAGATTACAAATTTAAAATCTAAGATCAATTTCGTTTGAATAAGGATACCGATTCAAGACCTCCTTGTGTCCTTCGTAAAATCCTTTGTGCCCATTGTGGTGAAATTTAAAAACTTAACCACAAAGGTCCCGAAGTGCAACACAAAGGGAATGGCCTTATCCTTCAAAATATTAAAAAATAAACCCAAAAATAGAAAAATTCCCTCCCGATCGAAGCGATTTCCTGGTAAGTATTAAAAAAACTGACGATTGTGAACTCTTTCGCTTACAAAGATCAAAATAGATTTGAAGAAACCGCGGAAGTTCGTTAATTTTGCACCTTCAAAAAAACAGAAGATGATTAAGATAACACTGCCCGATAATTCTGTAAGGGAATTTAATCAAGGGGTCACCGGAATGGAGATTGCAGAGGCAATCAGCAGGAACCTGGCCAAGGAAGTACTTTCTATTTCAGTAAACGGAGAGGTGCGCGACCTGATGCGCCCGATCCAATCGGATGCTTCGATCAAGTTGCATACCTGGGAAGACAAGGAGGGACGCGATACCTTCTGGCATTCGTCGGCCCACATCATGGCCGAAGCCATCGAGGCCTACCTTCCGGGTACGAAATTCGGCATCGGCCCTTCGATCGACAACGGTTTTTATTATGACATCGATCTTCCCGAAGGCCAAACCCTGACGGAAAAAGATCTGGCTGAGATTGAAAAGAAGATGACCGAGCTTGCCCGGTCGAAACAAGATATTGTCCGTTCCGATATTTCAAAAAGTGAGGCGTTGAAGCTCTTCACCGAAAAGGGCGATCCATACAAACTGGAGATGATTTCAGATCTGGAGGATGGCACCATTACCCTTTACCGTCAGGGCAACTTCACTGACCTCTGCCGCGGGCCGCACCTTCCCAACACCGGTTACATCAAAGCATTGAAATTGACCAACATTGCCGGCGCTTACTGGCGCGGAAATGAGAAGAACAAGATGCTTACCCGTGTGTACGGGATCACCTTCCCAAAACAAAAGTTGCTCGAAGAATACCTCATCCTTTTGGAGGAAGCCAAAAAACGCGACCACCGTAAGATAGGCAAAGAGATGGAACTGTTTACTTTCTCGCCGGAGGTAGGCATGGGCCTTCCCTTGTGGTTGCCCAACGGCGCCATTCTGCGTGATCAGCTGGAGAAGTTTCTACGAACCGTACAGAAGAAATTCGGATACGATCAGGTGATCACCCCGCACATCGGCGATGTAAAGCTCTATAAAACATCGGGCCACTACGAAAAATACGGAAAAGATTCGTTTCAGGTTATCAAAACCCCGACCGAGGGGGAAGAGTACCTGCTGAAACCGATGAACTGCCCTCACCACTGCGAAATATACCGTTTCAAACCACGCTCCTACAAAGACCTTCCCGTTAGGCTGGCCGAATTCGGGACTGTGTACCGCTACGAACAGAGCGGTGAGTTGCACGGTTTGACCCGCGTTCGCGGGTTTACCCAGGATGATGCGCACATTTTCTGCAGGCCCGATCAGTTGAAAGAGGAGTTTTTGAAGGTAATCGACATCGTTTTCATCATCTTCAAGGCATTGGATTTCAAAAATTATACGGCCCAAATTTCGTTGCGCGACCCGAACAACAAGGAAAAATACATCGGATCGGACGAAAACTGGGAGAAGGCTGAACGTTCCATCATTGAGGCATGTGCCGAAAAAGGATTGAATACCGTAACCGAATTGGGCGAAGCCGCATTTTACGGTCCCAAACTCGACTTCATGGTAAAAGATGCCATCGGCAGAAGCTGGCAATTGGGTACTATTCAGGTGGATTACAATTTACCCGAGCGTTTCGAGTTGGAGTACATCGGCGCCGACGACAAGCGTCACCGTCCGGTAATGATCCACCGCGCTCCGTTCGGATCGATGGAGCGTTTTTGCGCCGTACTGATCGAACACACCGCCGGAAAATTCCCGATCTGGCTCACACCCGAGCAGGTGGTTGTTTTGCCCATCAGCGAAAAGTACAACGATTATGCACAAAAAGTTTCAGATTATCTAAATAATTCCGATATTCGCACCGTCGTTGACGACCGTAACGAAAAGATAGGCAGGAAAATCCGTGACAACGAAATGAAACGGATCCCTTATCTGCTCGTCGTCGGTGAAAAAGAGAACGAGACAGAAACTGTTGCCGTTCGTCGTCAGGGTGAAGGCGATCAGGGAACTCTCTCTTTAATTGAGTTTAAAGAGAAGATCTTGACAGAGATCAAATCGATTCTTACGGAGTTGTACAATTAATCGGTATTAACTAAATCATAGGAGGATATAGCCATAGCAGTTATCAGGACCAAGGGGCCAAGAGCTCCAAAAGAAGAAGAGAAATCATTATTTCGGATCAATCACCAGATTCGTGTACCGGAAGTAAGGCTGGTTGGCGACAATGTGGAGCCACAGGGTGTTTACAAAATTCAGGATGCTCTTCGGAAGGCCGATGAAATGGAGCTCGATTTGGTAGAGATTTCGCCTAACGCGGAACCTCCTGTTTGCAGGATAGTTGATTACCAGAAGTTCATTTATGCGCAAAAAAAGAAGCAAAAAGAACTGAAAGCTAAAGCCGTAAAGATTATTGTGAAGGAAATCAGGTTCGGACCGAATACGGACGAGCATGATTACAATTTTAAATTGAAACATGCCGAAAGGTTCCTTCAGGAAGGTGCAAAAGTGAAAGCTTATGTATTTTTCAAAGGACGTTCGATACTCTATAATGAACAAGGTGAGATTTTACTCCTCCGCTTTGCCAACGATCTGGAAGAGTTTGGAAAAGTTGAACAACTGCCCAAACTGGAAGGAAAGAGAATGACGATATTTATTTCGCCCAAAAAGAAAAAATAATTTAAAACCATTGGACAGAGATGCCTAAAATGAAAACGAATTCCGGCGCAAAAAAACGCTTCAAGCTGACCGGAAGTGGAAGCATCAAAAGGAAACACGCTTACAAAAGTCATATTTTGACCAAGAAAAGCACCAAACGCAAGCGCAACCTTACCCACTGGGGAATGGTAGCCGATGTAGATACAGCCCATGTAAAAAGGCTTCTCGCGTTGAAGTAAGTTCCTTGAAATAATTACTATTTTTTAACCGGGGAATGAGCCCACAAGTATCCTGAAATATCGGGATCGCCATTGTCCTAAAATTTTTAAAAATGCCAAGATCAGTCAATCACGTAGCGTCAAGGGCCCGCCGTAAAAAGGTTTTGTCGCTAACCAGAGGTTACTTTGGTTCAAGGGGTACTGTCTGGACGGTTGCCAAAAACACATGGGAGAAAGGTCTCCAGTATGCGTACCGTGACAGAAAAAGCAAAAAAAGGTTGTTCCGTGGATTATGGATTCAGCGTATCAATGCTGCCGTTCGTACCGAAGGTCTCTCCTACTCCCGGTTTATGGGCAAGTTGAAGGCCGCGAACATCGAAATCAACCGCAAAGTCCTTGCCGACCTTGCAATGAACAACCCTGCTGCATTCAGCGCAATTGTACAAAAAGTGAAGTAAATAAATATCGGCGAAATAAATAAGAGGCTGTCCCACAAGGATGGCCTTTTTTAATTTTGATTTGGTCATGGACCAAATCAAAATTAAAAAGCATTT
>JAMDDG010000347.1 GCA_023488865.1 Bacteroidota bacterium
TGATAGGCGCTAAGATGTTCCTGTTCTCAAACCCGGAAATAACTGACAAAATTCTGGCAATAACCCAGCATATCAATCTGGAAGGTGATCCAAATTTTCAGGATATTTATGTCGATAAGATGCTTTTCTCCTGAAGCTAAAACGCATAAAAAACTGGATTACCAACCTTCATTTTAAACTAATTGGTTTGTCATATAAAGCAGTCATTTATTGTTATTTCGGCCATACTTTAAAGGTTTGTTTTCCGCTCTTTACAATTTCAAACGGGCTTGGAGAAGGATTTGCCACATTTCTTTTTTTACCGAAATAGTCGGTATTGATCTTTACTCCCGAGCCGTCTGTGTTTTCAAACGGCAAATTGGGAATGATGACTTTGCCTAACAATTCTGTGGTTACCAACTTCCTTTTTTGAGCAAGCCAGTTTTTGTCGAAGCTGATTTCCATGTACATTTCTTTACTCTTCTGCGATAAACTGACAGAAGCATCAAAGTCGTTTTTGATCACGGCATTTCGTTCTGTAGCATCCTGCTCATTATAATTTTTCATTTGCTCCTTTGCGTTTTTATTCATCTCACCAAATCTTTTCTGATCTTTCGTGCCTATAGCCCTGACAGATCCTTTGGTATAAACGTTGCCATCGAAAACCACAGGCAGCAGTGATTTGCTGTATTGGCTGGCATCACCTCCATTGACAAAAAGATTATTGATAAACTGAAGGTCACCGCCGGGATTATCGTGTAAGGCGGCCACAAATGTTGAGTGTGGTTTATGATAAGGAGTCAAACGGGCATCATAAGCTATCACATCTATTTTTCCTCCGAAAATATTATGCACAAAAGCAGCACCGCTCGAATTCATCAGTAAGTTGCTTTTCGAAAGCAGTATATTGTTACTTACCAACATGGGGCCATGATCTACTTCCAAGAAGATACCCCTGGAATTGTCATGCATTAGATTGTTTTTCACCTGTACTCCCTGTGCCATCCAGTCGAGCCATACACCCAAGCAGGTCTTGTAAATGTGGTTATTCATAATTTGCACATCAATGGCACCATGAAATTTTATGCCCGCCATTTCTGCTCCACCAAACAATCGCCGAATGTGAATGTCGTGAATTGTATTTCCCTGAATTGTACTGAAAGAACAACCCATACTTCCCACTATTCCGGCTTGTTCGCAGTAGGCAATCGTATTGTTTCGTACGATATGTCCTCCTATAGTTCCTTTGTTCCAGCCAAAAGTTAGCGCCCGATTGATAGTGCCGACATAACCTTCGGCTGACTGAGTATTGTTATTGTCCCATTTATCACCGTACTTGCCTAAAGCGATACCTACGCATTTGGAATATTGTATTGTGTTGTTTTCGATAATCCATCCCCGGCTCCAATGTGTTCCTACCAATCCCATTTGTTCGGCTGTGGGAGGCGCCCAATTGGTTGCAGCATGTTCCATGATAAAACCACGAAGGGTGATAAAATTGATGAAAGGCTTATCAGGATAAAAAATGGTTTGTCTCACATTGATTTCAACGGTTTCCTTGTTCGGATCTACATTTTTAAATTGTGCCCGGATGGTTGTGTTGGTCGAATCGACTTCAGCCCACCAAAGCTGATTTTTTTCATCAGCAGGTGCCATCACCTCTTCTTTTTTTGCAGCTTCCATCAGCCAGTTATTATTCAGGTAAACGGCCCCGGTGTGATATTTCCGATCCCTGGGCGTCGGGGAAAACCAGTCGCCATGAATCAGATCGCTGTAAGGATTAAATTTTCCAAAAAAACTGTTTGATATTCTCACTTCCCAGGTATCATTTTCCAGTTTTTTCCAGTTTTTAATAATTTCTGAACCTTTTATTTCTACACTTTCTCCCGGAGCTGCCTCATAAACAATTCGCTCAGAGTCGGAATTTCCGCCACGAGGCGGCGCAATTTGTTCACGATAGATTCCAGCATGAACAATCACGGTATCACCAGGCATAGCTAAATTCGCAGCCGCAGATATGGTACTTAAAGGACTTTTCTTCGTACCATCATTGATATTGTTACCTTTCACCGAAACATGGTACTCCTTAGCATAGATTACGGAGGTTATTAATGCAAAAAGTACCAGTAACTTTAGTCTTAAATTTTTCATTATTATTTTTGATTGAGTTGTTATTGAAAACTTATGATTTTTTTCTGATCAGTGGCTGTTAAATTCTTTCACAGCATCAAACATTGCCTCAACATTCTCTACCGGCACGTTTGCCTGAATATTGTGAACCGCATTGAAGACGAACCCTCCGTCTTTGGAAAAAATATCACAGTAGCGGAGCACCTCTTCCCTGACCATCTGCGTTGTTCCGTAAGGGAGTGTTTTCTGGGTATTTATTCCTCCTCCCCAAAAGGTCAGATGTTTTCCATAGGTTTCTTTCAGATGCTTTGGATCCATCCCTTTGGCGCTGACCTGCACAGGATTGATGATGTCGAACCCGGCATCAATAAACCGGCCCATGAAGTTTTCTACGGCCCCGCAAGAGTGTTTAAAGGTTTTCCAACTGGTGTTACTGTGTATCCAATCGTTAATCCTCCGGTAATAAGGCAACCACAAATCATCGAACTGTTCCGGTGAGCAAAAGGTGGAGTCCTGGGTCCCAAAATCGGTACCGCACAAAAAGGCCACGTCAATATTGTTGCCGACAACCGCAAACAGTTTAGACAGATTTTCGACAGCCAGCGCACTTTGACGATCAAATACTTTTTCGACATAATCACGTCGCAGAATGGTGCTCATGTACCACTCTGCCACACTTCTGATACCTCTGGGATGTTTCAATTGCATCCCGGGAACAAAAGCGATATCTCCCAGTGCAGTGCCACCGAATCCAGCAACCACCCCTTTGCCTGAGGAGCGGGCGAGGGCTGCTTCTTTTTTCCAGTATTGCAAGGCTTCATCTGTCACAGGTGTAAATTCTTCGAGGTTATCTTCAACATCCGGATTCTCGTCGTTGATTGGCCCCTGCCGTTCTATGGCATCAAAGAAGTAGCCGTTAAGAGGCATTTTGGCGGAGGGTTTTACCGATTGGTCGCCGGAAGGAAAGGAAAGCAAATCTCCCTTTTCATCCGTTTGCGTACTAAATTTATCAGGTACCAGCACTTCCTGTCCCCAAAAGGTTCTGAACAATTTCAGTGGAGGGAGGTTGTTGTAACCGAACATATTGTCCTGTCCCCAGACGCCAATTACGTCTATTCCAAGGGCATCTATTAAATCGTCTTCAATAAGACCCAGCATTTGGTAAGGTTCGATCACCCGAACCGGTTTTTTCTCCAGAGCATAATGCTCCCGCAAACGTTCAACGGTCAGGACGTGTATCCCGGTTACGGCAGTCGAACCAAAATCAACCACGATTTTATCAGGTTGCTTGTGATTAAGGGTCAAATCAAGTTGTTTTTTTGAATATAAATCTAAAAATCCTCTCTTTCCCATCTGTTTTTCTTCTGTTTGTTGATCCATGTATTTACTCTCTAAATGAAAATCTGACAATTAAAAGTAATCTAAAGAAGTATCCGTCGTCCTTTTTTGCTGTTTTGATTGTGATTCACTATTTTTTTAATTATTCCTGCTTAATCTTCTTTTCCAACATATCAATTGCATCATACAACACACCCGCAGACCCCTTGAATGCCCCATCCCCTTGGTTCATTATTACGGGAATACCACTCATGAAATCCTTTATATTTCATTACCCGTTCTGTCATTGGCAAAAGCTGTTCATATGCTTCTTTAACAAAGCCGTATTTTACCAATTGCTGTATCATTCGTCCTCCAAACCAGGTCCAATCACCTCCATTTTGATAACTGTATTCCGGGTTCATTATCCTATTTTTGAAATATCCTTTAGGATAAGGAGGATAAATTGTCAACCCAATTGAAGCAGCCCCTGCTTGTTTTACCCGCTTGATCATTTCATTCAGAGATACTTTGATTTCTTTTTTATTGAGTAACCCCGCCTCAATAGCAATAGCTGTTCCACCAAAATAGTAAATCTGGTTTTCATCAAAATCAGCTGGGAAAGGCGATCCTTTTTCAAGATATATATGGGGAATGAATTTCTGTTTGTCTTTATTCCATAATTCTCTACGACAGTTTTTCGCAATATTGTCACAAACCGGTCTCCATTTTCCGCTTGTTTCAGGCAGTATTTTTATCAAATCATTCAATGCAACAATAAACATAGCATTATCATAAATATCTATGGCAGGGTGAGTGTCTTTATCCAGGTCAACACCCAGTTCATGCTCAGGTTGTACATCTCCCCAGTCAACTGTAGTAGCGCCACATATCAATCCGTATTTTTCAGAAAACCGGTGTTTCATAAGGAAATCCATCGCCCAATCCATCCTTTCTGCCACTGTTTTATTTCCAATCTTTTCCCTCAGAATAGAATTATCGCCGGTTACGTTAACGTATTTATAAACTGCCTGAATCAATGATGATTCCTGATCGGTCTCTACCGTATTTTTATGTGCTTTATATTGAGGCGCCAGATCAGAAGTAGTAAAGTCAGGCCCAACAGTTTTTCCTTCACGGGGGCTAAAACCATCAACAATATTCCCGTCATCACCCTGCATCCGGAAAAAAACAAGCAGATTCTCCTTTAACTCCTCTGGCGGGTAAACTTTTGCTGCCAGCTCTATAAATGTATTATAATCACAGATCCAAACTTGATGGTAACCACTGCCGGCATTAAATCCAGCCTTCATTATTTCTAGTGCTTTTGATTTGGTATAAGCAATCGATTGGTTTTCTAATATTTTTTTGTCTAATTCAGATCTTTCTTTCTTCTCAGAACATGGAGATGACAGGGTCATAAAAGAAAAAACAATAAATAGAAAATAATTTTTCATAATTGTTTGTAAAATTTAAATAGTTCTTACCAATTTTGCAATTGGTGGAGGGCTTGATTTTTAATACTATAACACTAAAATTTCTCTTTTTCTGCAATAATCTTTTCATTTCTGATCGCCTTTATCAAAATTTTCTCTCCCTGGTTGATCTTTTCCTCACTTGGGAAAAAGTTGACGGGCGTTTCGATAACAAGTTGGTTATTGATGAATACCTGATAATAATCAGCCCCCTCCAGATCGTCCCAATGGATTACATACAAATCTTTATAGGGATCGATTGTGATGGTTTTTATTTTATGGTCATTTGGAAAGTTTGTACCGGTTCTCTCTGACTTGTACTTCGGAACGTCGAATACGGAAATAACCTTTGGTCCGAATACTTGCGTGTGTCCTTTCCCATCTTTTACTTCAATTTTGTATTCAAGACCCGGCGTAGTAACTCTATTCCCGGGAATAAGAAATGTTTGTACCCATCCTGACGGGTTAGCTGGCACTAAGCCTGGAATAAAATTTTCAGAACAATTTTAAGTCTGCAGCAAGATGTTTGGTTTATTCAACAGTCACTTCCAACTTAATGGTTTTATGAGTAGTCGTTAAAATAGATGTCTATTTGTGGACAAAGTTATTCATCACTTACGACAATGTAAGCGGGAATTTGTGAAAAAGAGGTATGCATCGAAACTGATCTTTAAATATTTGATTTTGCTCGGATTGTATGATTTAATTAAATCCATTCAGAGAATATCAAATCTCTATTAATAACTCGTTAAAAAGAATTGGATTTTTTCTTTAGATGACGGCTGATAATAAACAGCACGCCCACCATGATAAAAGGTACGGTAATCATGAAAACAATCCCAATCCCAACCCAAAATGAGCCTGTACGATGGTAGTTAAGCATAAATACGAATGGGGTTGTGATTAATCCAAAGGCACATAGAAGGATACCACCCCACTTTTCCCGTAACCAGGCAAACAGTAATAACAAAAGCAAAATAAATGAAGGGATAAGATGGATTAGAAAATCACGTAGTTGCTCCAATAAAGTTAAACCCGGGGCAAAAGCATCCAGTGCAAACATGCTGACAAAAAGGATGGCAGCGATGC
>JAMDDG010000324.1 GCA_023488865.1 Bacteroidota bacterium
AATTTCACCCTGCGAAACCGAAAAACAATGATCGGATCATGAATGGTCTTCAATTCTTGAAAAGAATCGACCGCTGGAGATCAGAAAAATTTAAAAAATGGATAGTTTACAGACAGACCCTAATTAAGGAAAAGTAATTGAATCCGACTTTTTTGATTTGGCAAACTCTTCTAATTCTTTCCGCGCATGCTTTGGCTATGTTTGCAAACTCAATATCTATATCCTTATATTCAGCAACTTCAGGAATTTGAACTATAATAAAGCTAATATTCTCTTTGTCTACAGAATAATTTATAGACGCATGTGCTGTAGTCCCGGAACCTCCAAAAAAATCCAAAACAATATCCCCTTCAGTCAAATTACTTAAAGTCATAATCTTATCCAAGAGATAGATAGGTTTAGGGAAATTAAAAACCTCTTTATTATTAAAAAGGTCCTTTAGCTCAGTAGTCCCATTCTGATAGTTTAGTTCCTTTTCTAACCAAATAGATTTTGGTTTAGTTTTTTTATCTTCCGTAAAATAGTCTTTTTGAAAAATATCATATACTTCCTTGCCCTCTCTTTGAACGCTTTTCCCAATTAATAACACATTTTCATCTTCAAATTTTCTTTTACTCCAACGCCATGAGCCATCAATGTTAGTTGATGGTTGCACTGGTAAAACTTCAATATAATGTTGTTCATCATTATCCAATGAAATAGAATTGTTTATTGGATCAACATAAATTGGATAATATAAAGAAGGTCTATCGGATCTCCTCCAGGCACCACCACGTTGTCTGAGACCTAAAAGACGATAATAGCCCTGTGCATCCTGAAGATTATATTCATTTTGCATTTTCTGGTCTAAAGAAAGTCCCATTTCAGGTGCAAATTCAAAATTTTTTGCGAAGGTTAGCAAATATTCATGTGTCGATGCAACGCTTTTAATTGACTGAGAACCTCTTGGATTACTCTGAATAATAAAGGTTGCAAGAAAATTCTCTGGACCAAAAACCTCATTAAGTATCAATGATAAGTTGCTCAATTCGTTATCATCAATACTTACAAAAATAACCCCGTCATCTCTCAACAGATTCCTTGCCAATCGTAATCGCGGATACATCATACATAGCCATTTACTATGAAACCGACCATCGCTGCGTTTGTTGGTAGTCATGGCCTTTCCTTCTTCATCTACCTGTCCGGTACGGCGAAGGTATTCCTGCAAGGGCTCAGTAAAATCATCGTCGTACACAAAGTCATTGCCCGTGTTGTAGGGAGGGTCGATGTAGATCATTTTGATCTTTCCGGCATAACTCTTTTGCAGGAGTTTCAGCACTTCGAGATTCTCCCCTTCGATAAAGATATTTTTGCTGTCGTTGACGCCATCGGAGTCGGGTGTTCCATCGGATTTCAGCCCATCGCCCCAAACAGGCTCCAGCGTCCCTTCCGGCGGAAGTGCGGCCGCCTTGCGGGCATCTCTTTTGCCGGGCCAGAAGAGGCCAAAATGTTCCAGTTTGGGGTCTTCCTCGTCGAGTCGCCAGTCGCCCAGATTCTGGCTCAGTGTGGTAAAGTTGATTTTGCCATCTTCGAAGCACTCGGGAGCGAGTTGTTTGAGCTGGGCTATTTTTGTCTCGTCGAAGAGATAGTCGGGTCTTAGTTTTTCGTGCGCCATTGTATGGGTTGTTTCTATTTTTCAGTTACAATTGAATCGGGATTCCTGCCTTGCAGATTGGCATTGATCCACTCCTCCTGGTCGGTATCGGAGCCAAAATCTTCGAAATATCGTTTAAAATTGCCGCGCTCTCCTTTCCCCTTTCCAACCGCGTACTCCCGGTAGGAAGAACAGGAAAACCGCGCATCGCAGTTTCTGCAAACCCTGGTAGCAAAGAGTGTATTGGTACCCTCCATAACCTTATTGAGGGTGTCGGTTTCTGTCGGACGGAATTTTTTGTCTTCGATTTCATCTACAACCGAGGCAAAATCCAGCACGGTATCTTTCACCTTGTCCTGGTCAAAAGGGATCATGATCAAAGGTTGCCATTTGGCCATTTCGAACCTGATCCGGTAGACATCATTCACTAAGTAGGCCTGTTTCAGTGGTTGGGGAATTGCCGTTGAGATAATGGCAGTGTGGTCCAATTCCTGTTTTCTCAGCTCCTGCCAGATATGGGCATAGACATTCAATTGCTTCCCGTACAACTCCTTGTTGGAGGCGATGTATTCGGCATCATGGGTTTTGAGGTCATACATCCAGGTCTCCTCATTTTCTCTGACAATATCCACGATCCCTTCGATGGTGAAGTTCCGGCCCATCGGGGTCTTTTGGTCAGGTAAAGTAAGTTTCACTTCGGTATCTGTTACACTGTAGGCTACCTCCCTCATTTTCTCGAAATAAAGGAGTACCTGATTAAGAGCCTCCTGCTTGGAATAATCTGTAATGGAGTGCCCGCCTTCCAGTCGCATTATTTCGTAATTTTCTTCGAAATACTCCTTGATCTTTTCGATTATTTCGTGTTCCTGCATCATGATGGTTGGGCTGTTTTCTTCTTTTCAGAGATTAGAAGATGGTGTAAATCTTCGATGGTTTGATGGACCAGACTACCAAAGAACATGGTTTGCGACCGGGAAGGGATGAATCCGAATTTTTTGAAGATCATGTATTTCCGGGGACACTGTTTGTAGTTGAGATAGTCAGCCGTATAGGAATAGTTTTTCCCGAGGTCATCCTTGTCAATCTCTGCCTCGGGCAACTCTTTCAAGTCGACGCTGGAAAGCAAAGGGACCTTCTCAGTTTCCAGAATAGAAAGGAATTCCTCAGAAGTATTGGTATGTCCTCTGTCGAAAAAAGGTAGAATCGTCATCTGTTTGGCTCTGGAAAGCGCCACATAAAACATGCGCATCTTGTCGAAATGGCCAATCCGGTCGAGTGGTTCACCCTTTTTTTGCAACAGATCTCTGATAATAATTTCTGTTGGATCGGCCTTTCGCTCATCCTTTCGCAAACTACCCATCACCACATAAGAAAATTCTAGCCCTTTTGACTGGTGTATGGTGAGGAATGGAACGCGGCCTCTGGGAAAAGGGTCGTTGGCATCCTCGAATTCTGATTCCCCTAACCTGTAAATTGCATAGAGAAAGGATCCTACGAAGGTATTCACGAAACGATCTTCGGCTAAAAAAGAGGCAGTAAGGATGGGTGAATACTCCTCCATGAAACGGGCAAGGTATTGGGTTACCATCCCAAGAGAACAAACGGGACCTTCGTCGATCCCCTTTTCGGCCAGTTCGTACATTTTCTGGAAATGCCTGAATCCGTTCAACTGATAAAATAAATCGAGAATACTCCAGTCGAGGGAGGTTACCCGGTTGATGACGTAACTCAAATCGACAGGTTCTTTGGCTTGCTCCTTTTTACGCAGGATCGATACGAAGGAGTTTTTTTGCAGGGTGGCTTTGCATTTGGCAGAGAGCCCGGCAGCTGCCGACAGCACGAGAAGCATCTCCAGTTTCACTTTACTCTTCAGGTTCCATTTGTTCTTCTCCACCACCTTCATCAATGCTTCGTAGTCGCTTTTGATGAATTTCAGTTCATTAATACGATCATGCACATATTCATTCAAAAGGGCATCCTGATGAATGAGGTTTTCTGCCTCTGAGATGGCATTCAATTGCCAATTCCTAAAATCTCTAATTCCGGCGCTGGCGGCTCCCTGATGATTGGGGCGACCGAGGATTTTGAAGAACAGTCCAAAGATTTGAACAGCTTCAGGAACATCGAGAAATCTACCTGCACGAGGAGCATAGATTTGAATATTCAAAGCGTTGAGTGCCTTTTCAAATTCAGCGACTTTGGTTGTCTTCTTTCCATCAATTTTCAACGACGGAAATAGAAAGGCAATTTGGTTGTAATCTTCAATTTTGCCCGATTTCTTCAGATCAAATACAAACTGAGCTATATCGGCACAAACAATCTCTTTTTTGGCTTTTTCTGTTTTGACAACAGCAGTAATGCCATCTTCGTTAAAAGGTTTTATATCTTTGTCCATCACCCGGTAGTGACCACTGCCATCGGACTTTCTCCAGTTGGTTCGCTTCATGAAATCGACATAGAAATGAACGATAGCCTGTTTTGATCGGTAGTTGGTACTAAGCGCTATTTTCTTTGGCTTGACACCAAGGAAATTCTGACAACGGTCTTCGAACTCGACCAGGTTTTCAACGGTTGCACCTCTGAAACGATACAGCGCCTGGTCATCATCGCCAACTACGCAGATATTTTTGCATTTTTTTGCCAATTCAAAATAGATGCTCTCCTGAATGGAGTTGGTATCCTGATACTCATCCACGATGATGTACTTGTAAACATCAGACGATCCGGTAAATGCCTTTATCTTGTTAAATGCTTTTTGTTGCAGAAGAGAAAAATCAACGGTATGAATCTTGTCAGTTTTGATATGGCTTTTGCAGTAAAACTGATACATCTGCAAAAGTTGCTGAAGAACCTTATCTTTTGTTTTTACAACCTCACAGTCAAGATTTTCCTCCGAGAACCGATTGAACAGTTTGATGATACAAAGTACTGCTTCATGGCGGGAAGATCTTTTCCGTCTACCCAAGTATTCAGTTATAAACTCCTGCGCTTCTTGTTGCTCCTGTTCGGGAAATTCCCCGGTATAGAAATCTCCAGCTGTAAGTAATTCAATCCAGAATGATTTTTTGTAGATCTTAAAATACTGACTTAGTTCGTCTAATAAAATAGGAGTTCTTCCTCTAAGACCACCGTAGGAGAATCTGCGGTTGGAATCAATCAAAATTTCCTGGCAAATTGAATGAACAGTGCCAACTGACATACCAGAGATATCGTAGGGTTGACCGGTTTCGTTGGTTACTGTTCCCAATAAGGCTCTGAGACCCTCCTTCAGCTGGTGAGCGGCCTTCTCCGTAAATGTTGCGAGAAAAATATCTTTAGGCTCAATCTTATGAAACACAATTAAGTTGACCGTTCGCCAAAGAATTACCCGAGTCTTGCCAGAGCCCGGGCCAGCGGTAAGAAACAACGGTCCTTCGATCTCTTTAATAGCCTCTTTTTGATTGTCGTTGGGAAAGAAATTCTTTAGTTTCCAGAAATATTCAATGTCATACTCCAGCATTATCTCAATTTTTCGACGTATTTATTTTTTTTGCTTCTTAATTTTAAACTATAATGATCCATCAATTGACAAATCTACAATTTGCAAAATTTATTTAGAATTTCACTTTTGAATGAATAAGAAAAATCAGGTTGGTTGAAACACATAAAACTAATCTTTTTAAATATTAAATAAACCCTTGTCCAAAAATTAATTTAATCGGCAAGTTACAATCGCTATTATTCGACAATCATGAACCCAGGTTCATTTCACTTCCGGTGACCGACAGAGGGCTTCCTGCAATGTTCAATGCACTTCCGGCGACCGACAACTGGCTTCCGGTTAGGTTCAATACACTTCCGGTTACTGAAAACTGACATATCGTCATGTTCAAAGCATTCCCGGTGATTGTCATAGGGCTTCCGGCGATGTTCATTTCACTTCCGGTGACCGTCAGAGGCTTTCCGGTCATGTTTATTGTGTTCCCGGCGACCGTCTGTAACTTCCGGCTACATACAGTTTTTGAGAGTGTCCTAAAAACTGTGTAAATGATTTAGCGCACCTTTCAAGCAAATATAGTTCATTTACTCTCCCATCTTCTTTGCCGACAAGATTACCACGCCGCTGCCAATCATGAGCAACGACAACGATGGCGCAGTTCCGTGGTACCAGGGGATTGAGCTTTCACCGCCATGCGCCGTTTGGGCAAACCTGCCTGGTTGCTTGTTTACAATGGGGAAGAACACACCCTGACCAAACGTCCGAACCGGCTGGATTTGTCGATCCGCATGAGCCAGTTTTTCGATTATTACCTCAAAGGCGGACCCAATCCAAAGTGGATGAAGACAGGAATTCCCGCCGTCTTGAAAGGGAAA